>WVZU01000080.1 GCA_011772275.1 Planctomycetales bacterium
AAGCCATTGTCGCTGGGTGGATTATGACTGGCCGTGATCATGATTCCGCAACAGCAATTCTTCAAGCGAACCGCGAAGGAGAGCTCTGGGGTGCTGCGGTAACCTTGCAGATAGTAGACGCGAAATCCGGCCGCCGCCATAATCTCGGCGCTCAACCGCGCAAACCGTTCCGAATGATGCCGCGTGTCGTGGGCGATCGCGCAGGAAAAATCGGTGTCAGGCGGCGATTGGGAGACTACGTAGCCGGCCAGGCCCGCGGCACTTTCCCCCATCGTCCTCTGGTTGATCACCGCGGACCCGATGGGGTACATCTCGCCGCGCCGCCCGCCGGTGCCGAATTCAATAATTTTCCAAAAAGCCTTGTTCAACCGATCGAACTGGCCCTCCACAAGATGCCGTTCGACCTCGCCCGCGTACTCCGCATATTGCGGCTCAGTCAGCCACGCGCGTATGTTGGTAGCGGCCGCATCGCTGATCTGCCCGCCGGCGTGCGCCGCTTGCAACCGGTCCAGGGCCTGGGTAGTGTCAGGTGGGGACATGAAAGCGGATAGAGAATGGATGGATTCGCGAGCGTGATTTGAGTTAGTATTCTTGCATGCCCGCCCAGGTGGTAACAGGGGAGGGTGCAGGGGAGGAACGGCGGAGGAGAAGGGCCAATCCAGGGCTCTGTTGCTCGCCGGTCGTTTTCCAAAGGGGCGGCAGAATGGTCTGCTCGCCAGGGCCGGGAAACGACCACCGGTTCGGGATTGTGGCAGGGGACTGGGGCAGGGGACTGGGGCAGGGGCCCGTGGCAGGCGACTGTCGCCGCACCGTCTGCCTTGCGATGAGTTCCGCGTTTGGGAGACGGTCGGCCCACGGCGGTGGCAGCGGGAGGAAAGCAGTGAGCGAGCTAATTGTCAGTGTCTCCGGCCTGCGGGGGATTGTGGGCGATACGCTGACGCCCGAAGTGGCCGTCCGCTATGGTCTGGCCTTTTCCAGCACCTTGCCGGACGGTCCCCTGGTGATCACCCACGATGGCCGGACCAGCGGCCGGATGCTGGTCGACGCCGTGAGCGCGGGCCTGGCGGCGGCGGGACGCGACCTGATCGACGCGGATGTGGCGGCCACGCCAACCACCGGGGTCCTCGTCCGCCATACCGGGGCTGTGGGTGGCATTCAGGTGTCGGCCAGCCACAATCCGCCTGAGTACAACGGGCTGAAACTGATGGGAGCCGATGGCCGGGTGATCTCTGCGAGCGAGGGGGAACAGGTGAAAGACCGCTGGCGCGACATGCCTCCGGCAAGGGTTGTAGGGAAGCAAACGGGAAAAATCGACCGTTGCCAGGACACGACCACCGCGCACCAGGAGATGATTGCTGAGATTGTGGATGTGCCACGCATCCGGGCACGCGGGTTCCGCGTCCTGCTGGACGCCAATCACGGCAGCGGCAGCCTGCTGGGACGACGTCTCCTAAAGGGACTGGGTTGCCAGGTCGATATGCTGGGCGGCCAGCCGGACGGCCGGTTCGAACATCCTCCCGAACCGACGGCGGCGAACCTGGCCGATGTCTGCGGGCAGGTCACGGCGCGGAGGGCAGATGTCGGCTTTTGCCAGGACCCCGACGCCGATCGGCTGGCGGTGATGGACGAGCAGGGTCGCTACCTTGGCGAAGAGTACACGCTAGCCTTGTGCGTGGACCATGTGTTGAGGCAGCGAAAAGGACCCGTGGTCACCAACTGTTCGACCAGCCGCATGTCCCAGGATATCGCGGTGCGGCATGGGGTGCCATTTTTTTCTGCCGCCGTGGGCGAAGCGAATGTGACGGATGTCATGATTCGCCAGCAAGCGGTGATCGGCGGCGAGGGCAACGGAGGCGTGATCGATCCGCGGGTCGGCTACGTTCGCGACAGTTTTGTGGGTATGGCCCTGCTGTTGGATGCCATGGCCGAGCGGGAGATGAGCGTTGGTCAGCTGGCGGATGCCCTCCCCCACTACTCGATGTTGAAAACAAAAATTCCGCTGCAGCGGGACAGGCTGGCGGCGGCCTACGACGCGCTGCAGAAGCATTTTGCGGACGCGACGGTGGACCGCCAGGATGGGCTCCGGCTGGACTGGGCGGACAAGTGGCTGCTGATCCGTCCCAGTAACACCGAGCCCCTTGCGCGGATCATCGCCGAGGCCGCGACCGCTGAGGAGGCCAAGCGGTTGTGTGACGAGGCCGCCCGCACGATTTGAGCTGGTGGCGGCCGGCACGGGCCGCACCCCGCCAGGTGGCGACCCGGATCCGGGCCCCCGGCCCTGGCAATTCGCGGGACCACGGATTAGAATCACCCCCTTGGTTACGGCGAGCAGCAATCCAGTGAGGAGAAAATGCCATGAAAGGCAGCGAAAAGGTTATCGAGGCCTTAAATACCGGTTTGACCATCGAATTGACGGCGATCAACCTCTACTTCATCAATTCCAAGATGTGCCGCGATTGGGGACTGAACAAGCTGGCGGATCACTTTCATGCCGAATCGATCGAAGAAATGCGGCATGCCGAGGCGATTATCGATCGGGTCTTGTTCCTGGATGGCGTTCCCGAAATCGCCAGATACGATGTGATTAACGTCGGCGCGACCCCCCAGCAACAGATCGAAAACAGCCTGAAACTGGAGCTCAAGGGTGTCGCCACCTACAACGAGGCGGTCCAGATGGCGATTTCAGAAAAGGACGCCGGCAGCAAGGAATTGATGGAACGGATGGTGGTCGAATCCGAGCACAGTATTGATTGGTGCGAAGCGCAACTCGATTTGATCGAGAGCGTGGGCATCAAAAATTATCTGGCTCAGCAAATTGGCGAAACGCCGGCGGACTAAAGGCGGGGCGAGCGGCCCTTGGGTGGCCGCAGGCGGGATTCAGCCGCCGCGGTAGGGCCAAGTCAAGCCGCTTTGCATGCGCACAGCGGCGTAAAGAATCCGCAATCGCCGCAGACAGCAAAGGGACTGCAGGTCACCGCCTCGCCGGCCAACATCCGCTTGATCCGACAGTGGCAGGCCGTGCAGCCCGCACCGGCCCCCGTACACGCCGTCACCTGCTCGATTGTGCACGAACCCAGGATGTCAATCGATTCGCGGATCACCATCTCGGTGACGCCGAAACAATGACAAATCAGACGGTCCTCGCCGCAAAGTCGCTGGGGGTCGCTATCGAGCAGGGTCATGATGGTGTGTTGAAAATGAGATTCAGTCTCAATTGCTGAGATAATAGCCGGATATTTTCGGCTGTCAAGACGGTTCCCAGGGGCTGCTAACCCTCAGAAAACCGAAAATTTCACCCTTGCCGTGGCAGTGAAAACGGGGCCAGACGGTCGCCCCGCCGGGAATGGCCCCCAAACGCCTGGGGCGCTCGCGCCGCCCGCCACATAAAGCGTGAGCAAACGATCAGCCTGGATTTCTCGCAAACTTCTTGGCCAGCGGCGGCCTGCCTATTGCCGACCCGCCCCGCCCCGCCTGCGTCCGAGCCCGATAGTGTGCGGGATGGCCTTCCCGCCTTCCCCCCCCATATCGCTTGTCTTCCTTTCACGGCGCAAAGCGACAAGGTATTCGTCTGCGGGTTGCGTGTTACGAGATTTGTGAGTCATCCGATCGAGCAGGGCGGATGGTGAGCGTTCCCACCGGATTCGCAATCGCACCCGTATCGACGGTAGGCGTACTGACGGCAGCCGTCCCATGCTCGACTGTCGATGCCATGGTTGCGGGACGTGTGGCGGGTGGGTTGCGGATCCAGCATCCGCTGCAAATTTGCTGGTCGCGTGCGGCCGTTTTGCAGGGTGTGGTTGATGGCCGCTGGTGCACCAGCGGCAGCCTTCGGGAAGTTGCGTCGGCTGCGGTCTGAATCGAGTTCTTTTTGCTACGTTTGGCAGCGACCCGGAGGGCGTCGATTCACTTGTCTCAAAGACGTTTTTCCGCGAAGTTTCCGACTCAGCCGTCCTGAATCGCGATGGCGTATGGACAGATCTGCTGCTTTCCCGTAAGATTATGGTAGTAAAGTTGCATTGACAGCATCGCTGGAGATGGAAAGCACCGATCGTCGCTATCGCTTCTTTCTCTTCCTTTCTCGCACGGTTTTGCTAATCCGTGGGTGTCGCGAAGGGGATCGAGCTGAATTTCAGGCGCTCGATTCCGTTTCCCCCTTGGGATCAATTTGGCACCACGCGTGAAGTTTTTTCCCGCATGTGGGTGCGGCACGGACTGGTGGGCGAGCGGATGGACAAGAGTCGTCCGCGGACTGTGGGCTTGGATCCAGCCATGCGGGCCTTGAACCGATGAAAGCATAAACCATGAGCGACAAGAAAGCGGGATCGACGGCGACGGCGACCGAGAGGGTTCGGAAGCAGTGCCCGATTTGCGGGCAACCGTCCTATTCGGCGGCCGGAATTCACCCGCAATGCGCGACGGTCCAGGCCGAGGCACCTCGACTGGAACAGTTGAAGGCCGACAAGAAAGCCATCCAGAAAAAGCCGCAACAGCGATCGTGGAAAAAGAAATGTTTGAAGTGCGGCAGTGAAGTGCATGTCCGCCGCAAAGTGTGCGACTGCGGTCACGATTTCTCCCCGCGTCCGCCCGCAGCTCATTGAGGATTTCCATGGCCAAAAACCAGAATACTTTTGCCAAACGCCAGCGCGAGATGGAAAAGAAGCGCAAGGCGGAGGAAAAGCGCGAGCGCCGGCGGTTGCGAAAGGTTCAGCTCGACACGCCACCGGAAAGTCCGCCGCCTCAGGAAGACGGCGAGCAGCTGGAGATCGGATGATCGGGCAGCCACGGGCCGGCGTTACCTAACCCNNCAAATACAGCCGGCGGGCACAGCCCCCCAACCTTACTCTTCGTCACTCCGGAGGCTGGCCAGGACGCTGTAGTCTTCCAGCGTGGTGGTGTCGCCGATGGTCTCTTTACCCGCCGCGATATCACGCAGCAGGCGGCGCATGATCTTGCCGCTGCGGGTCTTAGGCAGGAGGGCCGCGAAGCGGACATCGTCGGGTTGAGCGTGAGCGCCGATCTGCTGGCGGACGTGTTGTTTCAGCTGTTTGCGCAGATCTTCGTTTGCATCCCCGGAAGAAAGCGTCACAAAGGCCGCCACGGCTTCGCCTTTCACATCGTCCGGACGGCCCACCACGGCCGCTTCAGCCACAGACGGGTGGCTGACCAGCGCACTTTCCACCTCCGTTGTGCTCAGCCGGTGCCCGGCGACGTTTAATACGTCGTCCAGCCGGCCGTAAATCCAGTAATAGCCGTCCGCATCGCACATGGCGTTGTCACCCGCCAAATAATTGTGGGCAATCGTGCTCCAGTACTGCTGCTTGTAGCGATCGTCGTCGCCCCAGATGCCGCGCAGCATGCCGGGCCACGGTTTGGTGATGACCAGGATGCCTTGCTGACCCGTGCCCAGCTCGTTGCCCTTTTCGTCCACGATCTGGGGAATGATGCCCGGGAGGGGCCGGGTACAACTGCCCGGCTTGGTCGGCGTCGCTCCCGGCAAGGGGCTCATCATGATCCCGCCCGTTTCGGTCTGCCACCAGGTATCGACGATGGGGCACCGACGCTTGCCGATCTTTTCGTGGTACCACATCCACGCGGCCGGATTGATCGGTTCGCCGACCGTACCCAGCAGGCGGAGGCTGGAGAGGTCATGTTTTTCCACATGCTGGTCCCCCCACTTGATGAAAGCGCGAATTGCGGTGGGGGCCGTGTAGAAGATGGTGACCTGGTGCCGATCCACAATATCCCAGAAGCGACTCTCGTCAGGCCAATTGGGAGCGCCTTCGTACATCACCGCGGTGACCCCGTTGGACAGCGGGCCGTAGACGATATAGCTGTGTCCGGTAATCCAGCCGATGTCCGCCGTGCACCAGTAGACGTCGGTATCTTTCAGATCGAAAACCCAGCGGCTTGTCATCTTGGCGTACAGGTTGTACCCGGCCGTGGTGTGCTTGATGCCCTTCGGCTTGCCGGTGGAACCGCTGGTGTAGAGGATGAACAGCGGTGTTTCGCTCTCCAGCGGTTCGGCAGGGCAGTCGGGTGACGCGGATTCCATCAGGTCGTGCCACCAAAGGTCGCGCCCGGCGACCATGTTGACTTCGCTGCCGGTGCGGCGATAGACGATGCATTTTTCGACCGTGGGGGACTTTTCCAACGCCTTGTCCACGGTCTCTTTCAACGGCAGTTGAGACCCGCGCCGCCAACCCGTATCGGCGGTAAGCAGGATCTTGGCCGAGGCGTCGTTGTTGCGTTCAGCGATCGCCTCGCTGGAAAAACCGCCGAAAACCACCGAATGGATTGCGCCAATGCGGGCACAAGCCAGCAGGGCAATGGCCAGTTCGGGGACCATCGGCATGTAGATCGACACCACATCCCCCTGCTCAACTCCCAAAGCTTTGAGCACATTGGAAAATTTGCAGACTTCGCGATGCAGTTGAGCGTAAGTTAGTGTCCGCGTATCGCCCGGTTCGCCTTCCCAGATCAAGGCCGCCTTGTTCTTCCGCCAGCTGTCGAGGTGCACGTCCAGGCAATTGTAGGAGACATTCGTTTTCCCTTCGGTGAACCATTTGGCATACGGCTCGTTCCATTCCAGCACTTTGTCAAAGGGATGAAACCAATACAGCTCTTCTTTGGCCAGCCGGCCCCAGAATCCTTCGGGATCGTCGGCAGCATCGTCCCACATCTGCTGGTACTGTTGCATGGAACAAACGCCAGCCTGCTCGGAAAAGGATGGCGGCGGAGGAAAGACGACTTGTTCTGTGTCCGTTTGCCCAGCTTGCGCGGTACCCATGGCGAACCATCTCCTCGCTGAAATTGATGCGTGGCTTGCAAGAGATCGATTGTAGAATCCCGGCTTTAGCCAGATCAAGTATCCAAAGGCTGCCTATTTTCGCGGAGGCTGCCCGTCTTGCCGCGGGCAAGGCATGACCGCCAGATGCCGAAACGTTCAGCAAAACGCCTTTCCACCAGCCAGTCGCTCGGCCCACGGGATCTGGCGGGCCGGCCGCCAGGATTCGCACGTTTTAGGGCCGCTGCAGCGGCAAGCCAACGACCTCGGCCGGGCCCGATCCAGAATCCAAACGCGTTCCCGGTCGCTCGTGCCCGCGGCTCAAATAGGCCAATGCCAACGGGGCAGCCAGCTGCGGCGAGTAGGTGGCAGAGCTTACCAGGCCGACCGTCTTTTCCTGGCTCAGCAGCCGAGTCCCAGTGGCGGGCACGTCGGGGGCGGGGGCCGTGAACCGCACTCCGCACAGGATGCGATTGACATGTCCCAGGGCATCGATGCGGGCCACGGTCTCCTGTCCCAAATAACAGCCTTTGGTAAAGCTGATCGCTCGCTGGTCACGGGCGACTTCCTGAGGCAAATTGTCGTCGTGGATGTCCACACCGTACCAGGGCGTGCCAGCCTCCAGCCGGACGGTGTCGACCGCGGTCGAGCCGCAGGGGACCGCCCGGCCGGCCAACCGCTCGGCCGCCTGACAGACGATTTCCATCAGTCCCAAGAGACAGAATCCGTCCGGCCCAAAAAAATCGGTCCGGTAAAGGAGCAACTCCTGACCCTCAAGGGCAAAAGTCGCGTGGTCCAGCGGCTGCTGGGGTGGGTCGATGGAAAAACAAGCTTCCAGCGTCGCGGCCGCCTGCGGCCCGACCAGTAGCCGCTGAGTCCACTGATGGCTGCGATCCACCAGGGTGACCTGTTCCCGCAACAGGTAGTGATCCAGGTGCCCAATCAGCTGCTGAGCCTGGCCGGCCGTCGTTTCCAGGACCAGCGAATCCGGGCGACAGAGCACGATGCCATGGCCCCGCGTCTTGCCTTTGACGTCCGTCACGAACAGCTCGCAGCCCCGGCCTGGCGGCAGAGCCTTGATGTCGTTGGTGGTGAAATTGTGTAAAAAGTTTACGCGGTCCGCACCGCAGACTTCGATCAGCGTTCGGTCGCTCCAGTCTGCCAGGCCGCAGCCCTGTGTGAGCGCTTCATACTCGATGTCAAAATCGCCCGAAGGGTCAATCTTCGATACGCTCACGGTGTCCCCTCTGACCGTTGGATGGCAATGGGAGTGAAAACTCCGACCCTGTCACCCTATAATAATAGCCTGGCGGGTAAAAGGACTCGCAGGAACCAGTCGGGAGTCTTTTGTTGTCGGTAAAAAACAGCCGGCATCCCCGCCAGTGTTAATTGGCGGATCATGATCAACAGGCCCAGCCCCGCGGCAGGTCGACAGTCGTGACGGCGGCTTTTGTCCGTCGTGTTTGTTATATGTCCTTTGTTGCAGATGCTGTTCCCGGTTATCACGGGGGCTATCGGCGTATCGATCTGGCGACGGCCCGTTCCGAAACGGTGCCGCTGCCCGAAAGTGTGCTCCGCGCTTTTCTAGGTGGTAGCGGGCTGGGCACGTATCTGCTGCTGCAGGAGCGAGCCGCTACCTGCGATGCATACGATCCGCAAGCGCCCATCGCCTTCGTCTTCAGCCCGCTGGTGGGAAGTCCGCTGACGACCTCGGCCAAGTTCGCCGTAGTTGCCAAAAGCCCGCTGACCAACCAGCTTAACGACGCGCTGGCCAGCAGTGGTTTTGCCATCGCCGGGAAACGCACCGGTTGCGACGCCCTGGTCCTCATCGGCAAGTGCGCGGAACCGTCGATCGTGGTGGTCGACGACCAGCAGGTCGCTGTTCAGCCGGCGGGCGATTTGTGGGGGATGGAAGTCCCCCAGGCCGAAGAGGCACTTCGACAGCGGTTGGGTGCCGAGTTTGCGTGCGCGGTGATTGGACCGGCGGGCGAACGGCGAGTGCGGTTTGCTACGGTGTCGCACGATGGCCGGCATGCGGGTCGGGGCGGTCACGGGGCGGTGCTGGGCAGCAAAAATGTCAAGGCAATCGCCGTCCGCGGATCGGCGCAAACCCGCTGGGCGGACCCCGCGGGGCTGAACGCAATCGCCAAAGATCTGTCCCGGCGATCGTTCGGTCCGGCTACGGCGAAATATCGCGAGCTGGGTACGGCAGCCAACCTGCTGGTTTTCAATCGACTTGGTGTCTTGCCCACGCGAAACTTCCAGGAAGGTCGGTTTGAGGGGGTCGAGCGTTTATCGCCGGAACAGATGAGGGTCAGTCGGGAGAAGATGCAGGCAAGCTGCGTGGCCTGTACGATCGGTTGCGAACATATCTACGGAGTTCGGGCTTCGGATGTCGAGCCTGTTGGGAAGGGGGTCCGTGTCGAATACGAAAACCTCTTCGCTCTGGGCCCCTTGTGCGGTGTTCAGGATCCCGACACGGTGCTGGCCGCCTCCCAGCGGTGCGATCAGCTGGGGATCGATACGATCAGTGCGGGGGCCACAATCGCGTTTGCCATGGAATGCGTCCAGCGCGGGTTGCTGGAGGAAGCGTGGCTGCGGTTTGGCGACGGGGCCGCTTTGCTGCGGGCAGTCAACCAAATCGGGGCTCGCCAGGGACTCGGCCAACAGCTGGCCGATGGCAGCCGGCGCATGGCCACACAGATTGGCCAGGAGGCGCTCAAGTTCGCGCCGCAAGTCAAAGGGCTGGAGATACCCGGTTACGAGCCGCGAGGTTTGCAGACCGTGGCGCTGGGCTTTGCCGTCGGCACCCGTGGTGCCGACCATAACCGATCGTCCGCCTATGAAGTCGATTTCTCCGCTCGCGTCGACCGCCGCCGTCTAACGCCGAACGATGTGGCCCTGGCCGTGGCCAGCGAAGACCGTGCCGCCCTGCTGGATTCGTTGATCCTCTGCAAGTTCCTGCGGGGTGTGTTCGTGGATGTGTACGAAGAAGCGGCCGGGATGCTCAAGCAGGTCACGGGCTGGGACCTCACGGGCAGCGAACTGCGAGAGACCGCGGCCCGGATCGTCACCGCCAAGAAACTGTTCAATATCCGCGCGGGCTGGCGACCGGAAGAAGATACCCTGCCGGCGCGGTTTCTGGAGCAGCCGCTGGAAGGGGACCCTAGAGCCGTGCTGACCGCCACCCGCT
>WVZU01000321.1:0-6192 GCA_011772275.1 Planctomycetales bacterium
ATACCTGGAAGTTCTTTTCCAGCTGAGCGAGGTTGAGCTTGTTATTCTGCAGGGCTTCGGCCATTTCGACACCGGCGAGGTTGGCGGCCACGTCGGCAAAGCTGAAACCGGATCCCCCATGGGTATCGCTGATTTCCTTGAGGATCCCGGCCGCTTGGGCCGCATCCGCGCCGACGGCCAGTGTCAAGACGGCGGAGACCAGGAAGTGAGAGACGAGATCGGTGCGGCCGTGGATGGTCGGTTTGCCGATGACCCGTAGCCGTTCGCGCCTCGCATTGGGTGGCTCGGCCAGCGAGATCTCGCGTGCGATGGGCGAAAAGCGGTTCAAGAGGTTGTGCTGATCGAGGCTGAGTCCCAGGCCCAGCAGAAAGGCCTGCCGGCCGTATCGCGGGGGCAGCCTGGCGGCCACGGTGGCGGCGGTACGGACATACAGCGTCATCAGTGCGTCGTTCGCGTAGGCGGTCTTGCCCTGGGCAATCCGCTTTTGGTTGGCGAGGGCCACTTGCAGCACGGCGTGGCGGACGGCCAGTATGCCATGTTCCGGCGATTGGGTTACCAGGCTCAGCAAGTTCAGCGCCACCGGATCCTCGGAGTAGAATTGAGCGATCACGCTGTAGATGGCTGCCAGTCGTTGTCGAGCGGTTTGGTCGAGTTGCTGGATCTGGCGGACGTTTTTTTGCCGCCACTGATCGGCCACGATATTCATGGCGAGGGTGTTGTAGGGGTCGTAAGCGACGCGAAAGCTGCGCAGATTGGCTTGACCGTCCCCCAGCACGGTCCGCATCAGGGACCCGCGTTCCGGGCTATGGGCTGCCCCCAGGTAATGGCCCAGTTCGTGCAGCAGGATCTCCAGCCGTTCTACTTCGCTGACGCGGAGACCGTATTCGCGGATGAGGATGTGGGATCTGAGCGGTCCGCGGGTACCGCCGGCGTGCGGTATCTTGTGGTCGACCGGAAACTGGCTGGTAAAACCGATGGCGACATCGGCCGAACCCTTGGGCACGGTTTTTTCGAAAGCGGCGAGGGCCTCTTTGAAATCTTTGAGTTGGTTGTCGGAGACCCAGCGACCGAATTCGACGATTTCGATCCGCATCCGGCAGTAGTATTCCAGTGCCTGGTTGGCGGCCTCCAGCCGTTTTTTCATTTTTTCCTGCCAGATGCTGTCGCGTCGTCGGTCTTCATCGTCGACCAGAACCCTGACGCGTATGGTCCCGATCTGTGCCCCTTTCCAGTCTGCCCCCTGGCGGGCGACGATTTCCTTCGAGGCGAGCGTGTCGAGGCCGAACGTGATCCGCTGAAATTGGGGGGGCTGGTCATCATCTGCGCGGACCAGGTAGAGCGAATGAGCGACCAGTTCGTAAGGCCGCCGTTCGGATGGCAAGATCAGCTGGCATTTGGCTTTGCCACGCACCGGGATCGGCACGAGTTCGCCGGGCTGGAGCGCCATTTTTCGCCAGTCGCCTTGGATGTCGGCAACGGCAAAACGGACCGTTTGCTGGCTGCGGTTGGCCACGATCACGATTTGGGCCTGGCACGCCTGGGAAAGCGTGGTATTCAGGAGGATGGCCACCCCCAGTGCGGCCAGCCGCGTTGCTGGCCGGACGCGGCCTGCGATCGTGTTTTTAAGCGACCTCATTGCGGACTGCCCAGATGGCGGCTTGGGTGCGATGCGTTACGCCTAGCTTGCGAAAGATATGTTGCACGTGTTCCTTGACCGTTTCGTGACTGATCTTGAGGGTTGTGGCGATATGCTTGTTGGTCAGCCCTTGAGCCAGCAGGGGGAGGATCTGGGTTTCCCGATCGGTGAGCGAAATTTCAGTTTCGATGGGCAGGCGGGACACGGCCAGTGCGCCGCTGGCGCGGCGCAGCTGCGCGCGCCGCCACAACATTTCGCCCGCGGCCGCCTTGCGAATTGCTGACACCAGCCGAGCGCGGCTGGCGTTTTTGAGCAGGTAACCGCAGGCCCCCAGGGCCACACAGCGGGCGACGAAATTGGGATGGTCGGAGGCGGAAAACATCAGGACGGGCAGGCCCGGCTGGCTCTCCCGGAGGCTGGCCAGCACCCGTACCCCACCCCCTGCAGAGATACTTACTTCGAGCAACACCAGGTTCAAATCGAGTTGTCCGGCCATTTCGATTGCCTGGCGGCCATTGACCGCCTCGCCGGCAATCTCCACGTCGGTATCGGCGAGCATGCGGCGCAGTCCGCGACGCACAACTTCTTGGTCATCGGCGATCAGGATGCGGATCGGCATCAACCGATTCCCTTTATGCGGGAGGCTTGTCGATCACAAACCGAAACCGCTTGGCTGACTTGCTAAGCAAACACATTAACAAGTATACTACGCCCGTGTTCCTTTTGTCTTGCGGACCGGTTTTTCTGCGGGAAAATTGCGGCTGAGGCGGCCCTCGTTGGGCTGCTCACCGCAAACCCCCATCGACCACCTCACCCCAAACAGGCACCGCCCATGCCACGTTCGGCAACGATTTCACGAAAAACCGCTGAGACCAGCATCGAGCTGACGGTCGATCTGGACGGGAGTGGTTGTGCGCAGGTCGACACGGGCATTGGTTTTTTCGACCACATGCTGACGCTGTTGGCCAAGCACGGTTGTCTGGATCTGGAACTGAGGGCGGCTGGGGACCTGCACGTGGACCAGCACCATACGGTGGAGGACGTGGGGATCTGTCTGGGACAGGCGGTCCATCAAGCGCTGGGGGACAAAGCGGGCATTCGGCGGTACGGTTTCATGGCGTTGCCGATGGAGGAGGCCTTGGCCAACGTGGCGATGGACTTGAGCGGGCGGTATGCGTTCGTGTTCCGTGCCGAGCTGCCAACATCCAAAATCGGCGAATTCGACAGCCAGCTGGTGGAAGATTTTTTTCAGGCGTTCGCGGCCAATGCGCTGTGCAACCTGCACATCCACGTGCCGTACGGTCGGAACAGCCATCACGTCAGCGAAGCGATTTTCAAAGGGGTGGCCCGGGCGCTGCGGATGGCGGCCGAGCCGGACGGGCGGATGCCGGGTGTACCCAGCACGAAGGGCACGCTGAGCGGTTAGAAGGGGGCGCGGGGGGGTTGCTGGCGGACGGCTGTTCAGCCGCCCCAGGTGCGTTCGACGAAATTCGTGTCGATGCGGCCTTCGGCGAAGGCGCTGTGATTCAGCATTTCGACATGTCGCGGCGCGGTGGTGCGAATTCCTTCGATCTGCAATTCGGCCAGGGCCCGCAACATGCAACTGATGGCCTCTTCGCGCGTGGGCTGGTGCACGATGAGTTTGCCGATCATCGAATCGTAAAAGGGGGACACGGTGTAGCCGGCATAGGCGTGCGAATCGAAGCGGACTCCCAGCCCGCCGGGCACGATCAGCTGTTCGATCCGTCCCGGCGACGGCCGAAAATTCTTGGCTGGATCTTCGGCGTTGATTCGGCATTCGATGGCCGCGCCGTGCAGCTGGATGTCTTCTTGAGCAAACGCCAGCGGTTCGCCGCTGGCGACGCGAATCTGGGTTTTGATCAGGTCGATCCCGGTCACCATTTCGGTCACGGGATGTTCCACCTGGATCCGCGCGTTGACCTCGATGAAGTAAAAGTTTCCCTCGGTGTCGACGATAAACTCCACGGTCCCGGCATTGGTATAGTCGGCTGCCTGAATCAAGCGAACGGCAGCGGCGCACATGGACTGTCTGGTATCGTCCGACAACTGCGGAGCGGGGCTTTCCTCGACCAGTTTCTGGTGGCGGCGCTGGAGGGAGCAATCCCGTTCCCAGAGGTGGACAACATTTCCATGGTGATCGGCGACAACCTGGACCTCGACGTGCCGAGGTCTTTGCACGTATTTTTCCAGGTAGACGCTACCGTCGCCGAAGGCCGCTTCCGCTTCGATGCGAGCCTGCTGGACGGCCTGTTTGAGGGCCAGATCATTGAGCGCCACGCGCATGCCCTTGCCTCCGCCGCCGGCGGAGGCTTTGACCAGTACGGGGAAGCCGATTTCATGGGCGACCGTCAGGGCGGAATCTTCGCTGTCCAACAATCCATCGCTGCCGGGGACCACCGGCACCTCGGCTTGCCGCGCCAAGTTACGGGCCTGGTTCTTGTCGCCCAGCATTTTCATCGCTTCGGGCGAAGGGCCGATGAAATCGATCTTGCAACTGCGGCAGACCTCGTTGAAATGCGCGTTTTCGGCCAGGAACCCGTAACCAGGGTGGATGGCCTGTACATTTCCGACTTCGGCCGTGCTGATCACGCGATCAATTTTCAGGTAGCTGTCACTGCTGCGGGCGGGACCGATACAATAGGCTTCGTCGGCCAGTTCCAGGTAGGGAGCGCCCCGATCGGCCTCGCTGAAGATGGCTACGGTTTCCACGCCCAGTTCGCGGCAGGCGCGAATGATTCGCAGCGCGATCTCGCCACGGTTTGCTATCAGGATGCGTTTGTACATCGCTCGCTAGACCGAAGTGTCGACCTTGAATAGCGGCTGTCCGTATTCCACCGGATCGCCGTTTTCGACCAGAACCGCGACGATTTTTCCAGAAGTTTCCGCGGGTATTTCGTTGAATACCTTCATGGCTTCCACAATGCAAATCGTCGTGTCCGGACCGACGTGGTCGCCCACTTTGACATACGAGGCCGCTTCCGGACTGGGCGCGGCGTAGAACGTTCCCACCATGGGACTTTTGATCAGCACCGTCCGGCCGTCGTCTGCGGCCGCGGCGGGCGCGGCTGCGGCGGGCGTTGGCGGGGCGGGTGCCGGTGCGGACACGGCGGGTGCGGGCAAGGTATTGGCCACAACCTGCCCGGAACCGGCGCGACGGAGACGAATACGTTGTTCCCCCTGCTCGAGATCCATCTCGTTCAGGTCGTGTTCCTTCATCAACTCAACCAGCCGACGGATCTTCTTCAGATCGAACACGTCGACCGATGGCGAATCACCCATAACTGATGCTCTCCGCTTCGTGTTTTTCTTGCTCACCGGATGTCGCTACCGGAATCTCTGGAAACGGTGGTTGTGAATTTCGCAGCCCCTTGTTGAACCTGGCGGGATGGTCGCGGCGGACCCATCAGATTGGCACGAACATTTCGTCCCATGCTTTCGGGGTACTGGTCAGCACGTCATGTCCCTGGCGCGTGATCAGCACGTCGTCTTCGATTCGCACACCTCCAAAACCTGGCAGGTAGACACCCGGTTCCACGGTGACCACCATTCCCGGCTGCAACACGACTTCGCTGTTGGAGGCCAGTCGTGGGGCCTCGTGAATGTCCAGGCCCAACCCATGCCCCAGCCCATGGCCAAAATATTTGCCGAAGCCGGCCTTTCCGATCGTGTCGCGGGCCACCGCATCGACGTCCGCCGCCTTGGCACCGGGGCGAATGGCCGCGATCGCGCGCTGCTGGGCCTTCAACACAACTTGATAAATCCGTTCAAGTTTGGGCGAGATTTTACCGGTGACCAACACACGCGTCAAGTCGCTCTTGTACCCACCCGGTTCGTCGGCGCCCCAATCGATCAGCACAAAACCCGCGCTATCGATCGGCTGGGAGGTCGCCGAAGCATGCGGCAGGGCGGCTCGGGCACCGGCGGCCACAATCGGCGGAAAACTACAACCGTTGCCACCAAACAAGCGAATCTGGTGTTCCAGCTGATGCGCAATGGCGCGTTCCGTCTGATCCGCTCGCAGCGAACTGCGAATCACGGCAAAAGCACGCTCGGCCAGTCCAGCCGCTGTACGCAACGCTTTGATTTCCTGGCGGTCCTTGATCAGCCGCAGGTTTTCCACCAGGCCGTTGCAAGGCACCAGTTCGACCTGGGGCAAGGCTGTGGCGATCGCGGCTTGCAAAGCCACCGTCAGGGAGCCCGCTTCGATCCCCAGCCGGCCAATTTTGGCGGAACGGGTGACCTGGGCAATCGACTTCAACATGGAAACACCCTGTGCGCGGATTTCGCAATCCAGGTCGGGGCATTCCTCCTGCAACTGTACCTGGTAGCGGGGATCGGACAAAAGCGTCTCGCCGTCCGGACGGACCAGCAGGTAGCTGTCGTCGCCGGAAAAGCCGGTCAGGTACGTGACGTTGGTGAAATTTGTGACCAGCAGCGCATGGGCACCCTCCCGCTTGATCGAACGCCGCAGCTTGTTGCATCGCACTGAGTGTTGGTCTGCCATGTTTTAATCGCCGCTCAAATGTCGCCGCCCT
>WVZU01000321.1:6221-7127 GCA_011772275.1 Planctomycetales bacterium
TGGGGTGTCAGCGGTCCGGTGCGGGTGCCCATGGTCGAGTGAGGGATAACGGGTGTGGAGTCTGGGGAAAGGTGTGCACTGCATTCACGGAGGGCCGTTCCTGCTGCAAATCTATCCTTTGCGGGGAGGGTAGTTCAACCCTGCGGCATGGCGAAGGGTTTAGCGGCGCGTTACGATATCGTCAGCCCCGCGGGGGGCGGCACGCGGGCGGCCGGGTGAGGGTCGTCGCAGCTTGATGCTCTGCTGGTGAAAATGATGAATTCCGAGCAAATCAAGGGGCTGGCGGCGGGGTTGCTGGACGGCAGGCTGTCGATGGACGCCTTTGTCCGGCAGATCATTCAGCCGGCCACCGCGGATCTTGACGAAACACAATTGGACCTGCAGCGCGCCACCCGCTGTGGTTTTCCGGAAGTGGTCTACGCCGAGGGCAAGTCGGTCGCGACCCTGGAAAAGATTCTGGACAGCTTGCTGGAACATGGCCAGCATGTGCTGGCCACGCGGGTCAGCCAGGACCAGGCAGACCGGTTGATGCGGTCGCAGCCGAGTGCTCGCTACAACCCGCTGGGCCGGACCTTACGGATTACGGCCGAACCGGCGGCCAGGCAAACTCGCTGGCCGCATGCGGGTACAGTGGCCGTGGTGGCCGCGGGGACCAGCGACCTGGCGGTGGCGGAAGAGGCGGTCGAGACCGCCGAGTGGACGGGGGCCCGGGTCCTTAAGATTCGGGACGTGGGCGTGGCGGGGCCCCAGCGCTTGTTGCCTCATCTGCCAGCGATCCGCGCGGCGGATGCCGTGGTGGTCGTGGCAGGCATGGAAGGCGCGCTGCCCAGTGTCGTCGGGGGGCACGTCGCCTGTCCGGTGATCGCAGTGCCGACCAGTGTCGGTTACGGTACGAATTTCGCCGGA
>WVZU01000004.1:0-8019 GCA_011772275.1 Planctomycetales bacterium
ATTTTATTGCCCTCTTAACCGCCACTCTTAAACGGATACTCTTAACCGATCTGCTTAACCGCTCTTTACGGGCCCAACCATTTTGCCGCCAAAAAACTCCGCCCATTTTTGGCAGACATTGCGAGCAATTCCCTTCCTCTAGGGACCATTTTCTTTCCTGTTTCAGTCGCTTCTTACCCACAGATTCCTCTGAAGAACCTGGAATGTTCCCCTTGCCGGTTTCGCGAAAGACGCCAGGCTGTTCGGNNCCGGCCAAGGGACAATCGCCGCAAAAGCCACGTTGATTTCGAGGGCCAAGGGCCGCTGGCGCGAAACCGGTCAGCGGCCCATGGGCCAGCTTTCAGAAGCTCTGCACGATTTGCTCGTCTTGCTCGTCCACCGGTGGCGCGGTGAGGACCCGGACACCGTGTTCGGTGATCGCCACCGTGTGCTCGAAATGGGCGCTCGGCTTGCCGTCGGCGGTCGACATCGTCCAGAAGTCCGGTTCGGCCACCACATTTTTCTGTCCCATATTGACCATCGGCTCGATGGCCAGCACCAGCCCTGGATCGAGGCGGAAGTCATCTTTGGCGCGTAGTTTCTTGGCGACGTAGTTGGGCACCTGCGGCGGTTCATGCATTTTTTGGCCGATCCCGTGACCGACAAAACTTTCCACGGTGGAAAAGCCCGCGTCTTTGACGAAGGCGTCCATCTCGCTGGCCACCTCGCTCCACTTCGCTTTTTTCGGGATGAGGTTGATGGCCAGGACCAGGACTTCTGCAGTAACATCCAGGAGGCGTTGCACCTCTGGCTGGACCTCTCCGATCGGCAGGGTGACGGCCGCATCACCGCACCAGCCATGCATCCGGCAGCCGGTATCGATGCTGATCACATCCCCTTCCACCAGTTTGCGGGGGCCGGGGATCCCATGCACGACCTGTTCGTTGATCGAGGTGCAGGTCACGCCAGGAAATTTTGGTCGGCCGGCGCTGCTGTTGGGATAATTCAGGAAAAGAGGTTCGGCATCGATCTTCTCGAAAAAAGCCCGGACGACCTCGTCGATCTCTGCGGTGGTGACTCCGGGGCGCGCGACCTCGTGGATCAGTTGCTGAGCTTTCCAGACGGCCAGCCCCGCGGGACGCATCATGTTGATCTCACGTGGGGATCTTAAAATTATCGACTTAGACACGTTCTGTCCGCTCCCAATGGTTGCTCATTAGTCTGCTTTTGAGTCTGCTGATCAGTCTGCTTTTGTTCGATATTGGTCGATCAAGGTTTTGATCCTCTGCGTGACCTCTTCCGGTGTCCCGCGGCCGTCGATCGGGCGGACCTGGGATCTTGCCTGGTACCGCTTGAGCAGGGGCGCGGTCTCTGCCTGAAAGACCTGGAGCCGTTTCTGAACCACTTCTCGCGTGTCGTCGACGCGGCCGCGTCGCAGGAGGCGTTCCAGCAGGACGTCTTCGGGCACGATCAGGTTCAGCACCATGTCCAGCGGCTCGCCACGCTGTTCCAGCAAGGCATCCAGGGCTGCGGCTTGACTGGCGGTCCGCGGGAAGCCGTCCAGGAGGAAGCCGCTGCGGCAATCTGGCTGTTCCAGCCGTTCGCCGACAATTTGAATCGCCAGTTCGTCCGGTACCAGCTGGCCGAACTCGATATACTTTTGGGCCGCCTGGCCCAGTTCGGTACCCTGTTCGACGGCAGCTCGCAACATTTCGCCTGTGGACAGGTGGGGAATGGAGAGGTACGCGGTCAGCCACGTCGATTGGGTTCCTTTTCCTGCTCCCGGTGGACCGAAAAAAGCTAGGCGCATGGCAAACCGCCCCTACGTTCTCTCCAGGAGACCTTTGTAGTTGCGCATGACCAGGTGGCTATCGATCTTTTGGACCAGATCGAAGGCCACACTGACGGCAATCAGCAACCCCGTTCCCCCGTAGAAGCTGGCGACCAGGAAGGGTACGTTCATGGCGCCAGAGATGACGGTGGGGATAATGGCCACCAGAGCCAGGAAGCCGGCGCCGACGTAGGTGATGCGGACCATCACTTTTTCCAGGTAATCGGCGGTCCGTTTTCCGGGACGGTATCCGGGAATGAAGGTGCCGAAATTCTTCAGATTTTCCGCCATGTCCTTGGGATTGAAGGTGATGGCGGTCCAGAAATAGCAGAAGAAATAGATCAATCCGACGTAGACCAGGTTGTAGGTAAAGGAGGTACCTCGCTGAAAAATGTTCGCCAGGTCGGACATGATGGTGGTAGGGTAGGCCTGGGAGAGCTGGTTGAAGAGGATCATCGGCACCATCAGGAGGCTGGAGGCGAAGATAATGGGCATGACGCCAGCCTGGTTGACGCGGAGCGGCAGATACTGGCGAGCGCCTCCGAAGACACGGCGGCCACGCACGTGCTTGGCGCTCTGCGTCGGAATCCGCCGCTGGCCCTGCGTGATATAGACCACACCGAACACCACGGCCACGAACATCGCTGCCAACACAATCAAATGCTCGATGCCCAGGTCGTTGCCCGACCCACCCAGCTGCGGTGTGGTGCGTTCCCACAACTGAAAGGCCGCGCCGGGCATGCCGGCCAGAATACCGGCCATGATCAACAGGCTGATGCCGTTGCCAATGCCGAATTCGTCAATCTGTTCTCCCAGCCACATGAGGAATACGGTTCCAGCAGTCATCGTCAGCACGGCGGCCAGCTGCCAGGCAGCACTGGCCAGGAAGGAGTACGATTCGGAATTGGGGTCCATCAGTACCCAGATCGATTCACTGATAAGAGGTCGCAGGGGTTGGGCTGCCGAAACGCTGACCAGGTAGCGGAGGTACATATAGCTTTGCAGCAGGCACAAGACCACGGTGGCGTACCGGGTATATTCGTTGATCTTCTTCCGCCCCGCTTCGCCCTCCTTTTGCAGCTCTTCCAGAGGTTTGTACACGCTGCCCAGCAGCTGAAAGATAATCGAGGCAGAGATGTAGGGCATGATTCCCAGGCCAAAGATGGTCGCCTGGTTCAGCTGGCTGGCACTAAACACGGCCACCTGCTGCAGTACGTCCCCCAGCCCGCCGCTCTGGCTGAAATGAGCGGTCATCTGGTCACGGTCGACGATCGGCAGGGGAATCTGCCAGCCGACCCGATAGATGGCCAGAAACAGCAGGGTCAGCAGGATCTTCTGCCGCAGCTCGGGAATCGTGAAGATGATGCGGATTTTTTCCCACATGACTCGATCCGTCCTTTGGGGTGGATGATGACTTCACGCTTCCATCGTGAAGCGGGGTGGCCTGATCGGAAATCGCTAAATCAAATGCCTGCGGAACGATAAAAATGTCGTTGGTCGCACTGGGTGTATGATCGCTGAGCCCTCATGTTGCCTCGCGACGTGCTGCTGGGAGACGGTGTGCCTGCAGTGGTGTGCCTGGTGTGGTTCGCCTGGTGTGCTTGAAGTGGGAAGAAGGGCCGTTTGGCTGAGCGTCTATTTTCGGGTGCGGATGGGGTCATTTCCTGGTCCCCGGCCGGCCGGCCGCGAACGCTTGCTAAACCTTTGCGGTCTGGGCCAGCGGACGTGTTTTCGGCATTTCCTGCCGCAACAGGGGGGTTGCTTTCTTCCGGCCGCCATCCGTTGCGCGTCCTCCCGCGACCGGGTCAGGTGACTTTCGACCCCTGTCGGTTTTTGACCACCGGTTTTTTTCCCGGTAGGATCTTCACGGTGCCGCCCGCTTGTTTGATCTTCTCGGCCGCGGTCCGGCTGAAGCGGTGAGCGGCGACGGTCAGTTTCTTGGTCAATTCGCCGTTGCCCAGTACCTTGAACACTTCGACCTTGGGACCGATCAGGCGTTTTTCCACAGCGGCGACGGGGGTAACTTCGTCGCCATCGGCAAAGGCGGTCTCCAGATCGGAGACATTGATCGTGCCGACCGTCAGGGCCCACTGGTTGTGGAAACCCCGCTTGGGGATACGCCGCACCAGCGGCATGGTACCGCCCTGGAAAGTCACCTGCCGCGAGGAACCGCTCCGCGAGCCCTGGCCTTTATGGCCACGGCCACAGGTCTTGCCATGTCCCGAACCGGGCCCGCGGCCGACCCGCCGTTTCCGCTTGTTCTTCTGAATGCCGCGATGAATGTCGTGCAGATTCATACCAGGGAGACTCCTCGCAGCCGTTCGATATCGGCGCGTGACCGTAGTTGTTCCAAGGCTTGGATCGTGGCTTTGACCAGCGTGACGGGATTGGTCGTGCCGAAACTCTTGGTGAGGATGTCGTGAATTCCGGCCGCTTCGCAGACGGACCGCACGGCAGCGCCGGCGATCACACCGGTGCCGGGCGCGGCGGGGATGAGGATCACTCGGCCGGCGCCAAAACGGCCTTTCACGGTATGCGGAATCGTGTGGCCCTCCAAGGCGATGTCGAACTGATTGCGGCTGCCGCTCTTCACCGCCTTGTCGACGGCCGGCGGGACTTCATTGGCTTTGCCATACCCCCAGCCGACGCGGCCCTGTCCGTTACCGACGACGACCATGGCGGCAAAGCTGAAGCGGCGGCCGCCTTTGACCACGGCGGCACAGCGCTTGATTTTGACCACGCGGTCGATCAGTTCCGGGCCTTTCGGTTCTTGAACTTCTTTGTCTGCCACCGTGGATGTGCTCCCCTTGAGTTTCCAGTTTCCGTTCGCTTCTAAAATTTCAGCCCCGCTTCGCGGGCCGCCTCGGCCAGAGCGGCCACGCGGCCATGGTATTGAAAATGGCCGCGATCAAAAGCCACCTGTTCGATCCCGGCGGCCTTGGCACGAGCGGCGATGGCCTGGCCGACCTTGCTGGCCGCCTCGGTATTGCCGCCGTACTTGACTTCTCCGGCAATCTCCTGGTCCCGCGTGCTGGCCGCGGCCAGTGTCCTGCCAGCCAGGTCGTCGACCAGTTGCACGTAAATGTGTTTGTGGCTGCGAAAAACGGTCAATCGTGGCCGCTCGCCGGTCCCGCGGAGATGTTTCCGCACGCGGAACCGCCGCCGCTGCCGTTGTCTGCGAATCGCCCGTTCGTGGTTCATCGTCAAGCTCCCACGGCCTTACCGGCCTTACGGCGTACGTGTTCGCCTTCGTAGCGAATGCCTTTCCCCTTGTACGGCTCCGGTTTGCGAATCGCGCGGACTTCGGCCGCAAACTGGCCGACCTGTTGCCGGTCGATCCCCTTGATCACCACATGCGTCTGGTCCGGGCAGGTGACGTCCAAGCCGGCCGGGATTTCCTTTTGGATTTCGTTGGCAAAACCGACGCGGAGTTGCAGGGTCTTGCCCTGGACGGCAGCGAGGTAACCGACCCCGACCACCTCCAACCGCTTTTCGTACCCCTTCGTCACGCCGTCGACCATGTTTTGCAACAAGGCTCGGGTCAGGCCGTGAAAAGCGCGCGAAGCCCGGTCGTTGCCCTCTCGACCCACTTGGAGACACTTGGCTGCCTCGTCAACCCGGACCGTGACCTCCGGGCGGTGCGCATAGTCCAGCTTGCCCAGCGGCCCCTCCACCGCAACCTGGCGGTCCTGGATCACGACTTTGACGCCGCTGGGGATCAGAACCGGTTTATTGCCGATGCGTGACATGTTTTTTCAGCCTGAGTGGAATTTTTGCCACACTTCAAGCGTCGCGGGGCCGCCAGCTGACGGTGGGGCGGCTTGAGCGACTCAAGGGGTGCGGCGGTGACTCTTCGAAAGTGCTGTTCGCTTGGAAAGGGGTCCTTTGTCCAGCAACCGTGCAGGGAAGCCCTGCCGTTGCTCAATCCATCTCACCAGATCTGGCACAGCACCTCGCCGCCCAGGTTGCGCTGCCTGGCCTCGCGATCCGAGATGACTCCGCGGCTGGTACTGATAATCGTAATGCCCAGTCCGTTTAAGACCGGTTTTAATTCGGACGCGCGGTTGTAAATCCGGCGTCCTGGTTTGCTGACTCGTTTGATATGCCGTATGACGCGTTCGCCATTGGGCCCGTATTTCAGGTCGATCCGCAATTGGGGAAACTTGCTTTCCGTGGTTTCGGCCCAGTCCCAAATGTATCCTTCACGCTTGAGCACTTCTGCCAGGCCTCGCTTCACTTTGGACGCCGGGACTTCCACCGTGGCGCGTTCGACACGAACCGCGTTGCGGATCCGGGTCAACATGTCGGCGATCGGGTCGGTCATCATCGTTCGTGTTCTCCCCCTCTTACCAGCTGGCCTTTTTCACACCGGGAATCATCCCTTCATCTGCCAGGTTGCGAAAGCAGATGCGGCAGATTCCAAACTTGCGATAAACGGCGCGGGGCCGCCCGCAGAGCTTACAGCGGTTTTCCCGGCGGGTGGAAAACTTGGGTAGCTTGGACGCCTTGGCTATTTTTGATTTGCTGGCCATGAAAACGGTTACTGCTCCTGAAGGATACGGGTCGGATGGATTTTGGATCACGCGGGGGAATTGGTTGCCGAATTGGTTGCCCTACACGGTGGCGGCGATTTCCTCGGTACGCAGGGGCAAACCCAACCCGCGTAATAATTCCCGAGCTTCCTCGTTGCTGTCGGTGTTGGTGACGATCGTGACATTCATTCCCTGCACATGCGGGTATTTGTCGGGGTTGATTTCGGGGAATACCAATTGTTCGGAGAGCCCCAGACTGTAGTTGCCGTGGCCGTCAAACGCTTTGGGGCTCAGCCCCCGAAAGTCCCGGACCCGTGGGAGGGCCAGTGAAATCAGGCGGTCCAGGAATTCATACATCCGCGCCCCGCGCAGAGTCACTTTGCAGCCGATGGCCTGGCCTTCCCGCAGCCGGAATCCGGCCACGGACTTGGTGGCCCGCGTGATCGCCGGCCGCTGTCCGGTGATTTCGGCCAAAGCGGAAGCGGCCTGGTCCAGATGCTTTTTTTCCGCAATGGCGCTGCCCACGCCCATACTGACGACAATCTTGATCAGCCGCGGCAGCGC
This sequence comes from Planctomycetales bacterium, assembly GCA_011772275.1. Taxonomy (GTDB): domain Bacteria; phylum Planctomycetota; class Planctomycetia; order Pirellulales; family UBA7805; genus CS4-C045. Next base: position 6,907 of record WVZU01000004.1, read on the forward strand.
GTGCCGATTCTCATGACCCAGCTCGCCGGTCAACTTGGGGATCAGCTGTTGTTCGTAAACTTCCTGAAGTCGTGGACTTGTCGGCATGGCTTTTTGTCGGGATTGTGGAGAGGTTGAGGGTTGTGGGTCCCGCGGCTACGGCCTCGCGGAGGTGGCTCGACGCGGCGCCAGTTCGCCGTTGCCGGCGCCGCACTTCTTGCAATAACGTTCTTTGCTGCCGTCGTCCAAATAGCGGGCTCCCATCCGAGCCGGTTGGCCGCAGGCGGTGCAGACCAGCAGCACATTGGAGATGTCGATGGGCATCTCTTTGGAAAGCTGTCCACCTCGGGGATTGCGCTGGCTGCGCCGCACATGTTTTTTCACTCGGTTGACCCCTTCCACCAGCACTCGCCCTTTGCGCGGCAGGACTTTCAAGACCTTGCCGCGCGTGCCGCGGTCGTTTCCGGAGATGATTTCCACCATGTCGTCGATTCGGATCCGCATCAGACCACCTCACTGGCGAGGCTGACAATCTTCATGAACCTGCGTTCCCGCAATTCGCGGGCCACCGCGCCGAAAATACGCGTGCCCCGCGGGTTGCGGTCGTTATCGATCAAGACCACCGCATTGCTGTCAAATCGCACGTAGCTGCCGTCGGTCCGCCGGGTCGGCGCTTTGCAGCGGACGATGACGCCCTTGACGATCGCTTTTTTCTTCACTTCGCTGCCCGGAATGACGTTCTTGACACTACAGACAATAATGTCACCCAGCCCCGCCGTGCGCCGCCGACTGCCGCCCAACACCTTGATGCACATCACCTGTTTGGCACCCGTGTTGTCGGCGACATCCAATCTGGTTTGCATTTGAATCATGGTTCGACTGCCTGGCATTGCCGGTTCGGTCGTTGGCCGGCCATATCAAAATTCTCGTGCCCGAGGGTCCTTGAGGGTCTTCCCGGCACCGCCGGGCGGGGGGTGGTCTGCAAACCTGCCGGCCGCGTCCTGTGTTCGCTCTGGAGGGGCAGGGCCGAGCGGCCGAGAGCGGCGGAGGCGAAACGAGACGTTCATGCGTCCCCCTCCTCCGGCTGGAGCGACTCGGGCTGGCCGCCGGCAGACGCCTTGGCCGGGGTCCCGC
>WVZU01000004.1:8033-10285 GCA_011772275.1 Planctomycetales bacterium
CCAGAGCCCCCTGTTCCAGGGCCCCCTGTTCCAGAGCCCCCTGTTCCAGGGCCCTGTTGGCGGCTCGCAGAGCGGCCAGGTCGACCGCCTGGCTGGTGGTCACCACGCGGACCAGCTCCCAACGCTTGGTCTTGGAAAAGGGCCGCGCTTCGACGATTTCCACCGTGTCCCCCAGCTTCGACTCTTCCCGCTCGTCATGCACATGACAGACCGTACGGCGGCGGAGGTATTTGTGGTACTTGGGGCTTTTCACCAGGCGGGGAACTTCCACCCGCCGCGTCTTGGTGGCGCTGTCTTTGGTGACGATTCCCAGAGCAAGTTTTTTGGGCATGACCGTTGATTCCTAGTTGGTTTTCTTCGCCTGCGCTTTGCGTCGTTTGGAGGGGCGCGGACTGTCGGCCAGTTCCCGTTGACGCTGGATGGTGTTGATCCGGGCAATCAACCGACGGCTTTTTTTCAGTTCGCTGGGCGCGTTGAGCCGTTCGGTCTGAGCCTGGATACGGAGGCGAAACAGGTTTTCGCGCGTTTCCTTCAGCGTCAGCCCCAGCTGCTCGTCGCTCATCTCTCGCAATTCGTTCGCTTGGGTGGACATGGTTTTTGAGGAATCAGGGATTGCGAATCAGGAGATGTCAAACTTAGGCGATGCGGCGGTGGAGGAAGCGTACGCGGACAGGCATTTTATGGGCCAGTCGAGCGAAACAGAGGCGGGCGGCGGCCTCGGAAGTTCCGGAGATTTCGTACAGCACCGTTCCCGGCTTGACGACGGCTGCCCAGTAGTCCGGTTCGCCCTTTCCCTTCCCCATTCGCGTCTCCAAGGGGATCGAAGTGATCGGCTTGTGGGGGAAGATGCGGATGTAGAGGCGGCCCTCGTTGCGCAAGTATTGCGCCGCCGCGATCCGACCCGCTTCGATGGTCGCAGCGCTGATCCAGCCTCCCTCGGTAGACTGCAAACCGTAATCGCCAAAGACGACGCGGTTGCCGCGCGAGGCGTTACCTTTTATACGTCCTCTTTGGCTTTTTCGGTGCTTGACCCGTTTGGGCATCTGCGCCATTGGTTTCTTCCTCTTGATACGTGCCCCGGTTAATCCACACCTGCACACCGATGTGGCCCTGAGCGGTTTTGGCTTCGGTAAACCCGTAATCGATTTTTGCCTGCAGGGTCGAGAGGGGTATCGATCCGGAGATTTGTTTTTCCCGGCGGGCCATTTCCGCGCCCCCCAGTCGGCCTGCCAGTTGGATCTTGATCCCCTTGGCACCGGCTTCCATCGTCTGTTCCATGGCCCGCTTCATGGTCCGCCGAAAGCTGGATCGCTTCTGCAACTGTTCGGCGATATCTTCGGCGACCAGTTGAGCGTAAACTTCGGGACGGCCGATTTCTTCGATCTTGATATTGATTCGCCGGCCGACGAGGTCCTGCAATTCACCCTGCANNCTTGCGGCCAATGATGATGCCCGGCCGCGCGGCGTGCAGCGTGACCTTCACCTCGTCCCTTGTCCGCTCGATTTCAATCTTGGAGATTCCCGCATACCGGAACTTGGCTTTGACGAACTTGCGGATCTTGACATCTTCGACCAGCAGGTCGGAGAAGTCCTTTTTCGAGGCATACCAGCGGCTTTTCCAGCCCTCCATGATGCCGGTCCGAAATCCCGTTGGATTGACTTTTTGGCCCATGGCTTTAGTCCAGTTCGACTCGGATGTGTGAGGTTCGTTTCTTTACGATATGTGCCATTCCGCGAGCCCGAGGTCGCACGCGTTTGAACATCGGGCCGCCGTCCACACGAGCGTCGACGATGCGCAGTTGCTGGATATTTCGAGCCCGCAGGTCTTCGGCGTTGCCCAGGGCGCTCTTGATCACCTTTTCCAGCAAGCGGGCGCCGCGTTGCGGTTGGTACCGGAGGATATTCAGTGCCTCGTCCGCCCGCTTGCCACGCACCATATCGGCCAAGGGGCGGACCTTGCGGGCGCTGATACGAGCAAAACGATGACTGGCTTGATAACTCATGGTGCTCTCCGCCGCAGGTACCCGCGACGGTCTGCGTTTGCCTGCCTGCTACCTTTTCCCTTTACCGCCATGGCCGCGGAAATTGCGGGTCGGCGCGAACTCGCCCAGTTTGTGGCCCACCATATCCTCGGTGACGAAGACCTTAATGTGATATTTGCCGTTGTGGACCATGAAGGTCATGCCGACAAATTCCGGCACGATCGTACAGGCGCGTGCCCAGGTCCGAATCGCTTCTCGAGAACCTTCCGT
>WVZU01000004.1:10318-13661 GCA_011772275.1 Planctomycetales bacterium
TGTCTGGCTGTACCTATTTGGTCAATTTCAACTGGCCGTAACGTTTCGTGCGACGGCGGCGGACGATCGCCGCGTTGGAAGGCTTGCGTCGCTTGCGCGTCGCCCCCCCCTTGGTCGGCCGACCGGTCGGCGAGACCGGATGGCGACCCCCCTTGGTGCGACCCTCGCCCCCCCCGTGCGGATGGTCGATCGGGTTCATCGCCGTACCCCGCACGTGGGGACGACGCCCCATCCACCGCTTGCGGCCGGCTTTGCCCAAGACCACGTTCATGTGGTCGGGATTGCCAATCGCACCAATCGTGGCTCGACAATCACTCGGCACTCGGCGAATCTCCCCGCTGGGGAGATTCAGCTGAGCCCAATCGGCTTCCCGCGCGGCCAGCACGGCGCTGGCGCCGGCGGCCCGGCAGAGCACTCCGCCACGTCCCGGCCGCAATTCGACATTGTGGACCGTCATCCCCAGCGGGACGCTCTTCAACGGCAGGCAATTGCCGACCGACGGAGCGACCTCGGCGCCGCTGAGCACCTGAGCGCCGACTTCCAGGCCGTTGGGGGCCAGGATGTAACGTTTCTCGCCATCGACGTAGTGCAACAACGCAATCCGCGCCGATCGGTTGGGATCGTACTGGATGGCGTGCACCTTGGCCGGGACACCATCCTTGTTGCGACGGAAATCGATCAGGCGATAACGCTGCTTGTGCCCGCCGCCGCGGTGCCGGGCCGTAATTTTGCCCTGATTGTTACGCCCGCCCGTCTTCACCTTGGGCCGCAACAACCGCTTGGCCGGCTTGCTGCCAGCAGTCAGTTCCGAAAAATCACTGACGCTGGCCCCGCGACGGCCCGGCGTGATCGGTTTGTATCGTCGGATGGCCATGGGAGGGGTGGGGGGATCCGGGTTCAGGGTTGGGGATTAGGGACTAGAAAAAGTCAATGCGGTACTCGGCGTTCAGCTTGACGACCGCCTTTTTCCAGTCTTTGGTGTAGCCGTAACGGAATCGCGAACGGCGAGGCTTGCCGCGGCGATTCTGAGTGCGGACGCTTTCGACTTTCACGTTAAACAAATCCTCGACCGCCCGCCGCACATCGACCTTGGTCGCCAAACGGTTGACTTCAAAAGCGTAAGCGTTGTAGCGCGTGCTGCGGTGCATCCCTTTCTCAGTGACCAGCGGACGAAGGATCACCTGATGCGGCTGCAAGGTTATCCGCGTCACCGTACTGGCCGTGTGCCGTTTTTTTCGTTTTCCTTTCACCTTGGGCATCGCTCTCGTTTCCTGTCCGGCACTCGATTAAGGCTAAGTTTGCACCTTCCCCGCGGCTGCCGCCTTCGTGCGAATGGCATCCATCGCCGCCTTGGTGACCAGCAGCCGCCGCGGGGCGAGCACGTCCAGCGCGTTCAGTTCCGCGACGGGTGAGACCAAGACTTTCTGGATATTTCGAGCACTCTTGTAGACGTTTTCGTCATGGGTTTCGGTGGTCACCAGCAAGCTTTGTCCGTCGCAGTTGAGCGCCTTGAGTATCAAAGCCATCTCGCGGGTCGCCGGTTCGCCAAACACCAGCTCGTCAATCACCACCACCTGCTCGTCCCGAATCTTGGCGGCAAGCGCCATCCGTGTCGCCGCTTGGATCGCCTTCCGCGGCAGCCGATAGGAGTAATCGCGTGTTCGCCGAGCAAACGTGTGGCCGCCTCCGCGACGGACGTTCGTTCGCCGGGAACCGGCCCGAGCGTTTCCGGTGCCTTTCTGCCGATACAACTTTTTGGTCGTGCCGCTGACATCGCTGCGGCTCTTGGTACGCACCGAACCCTGCCGCCGGCTGGCCTGGTACATCACTACCGCGTCGTGCAGTAACTGCTTGTTGATCCGCGGCGCAAGCTCGGCCGGATCGATCTCGTAACGGTCGACTTGCTTCCCGGTCTTGTCGTAAACAGGCAGGCTGGCCATGGTTTTTTCGGGCGTTGCTGTCAAAAAGGCGGCTCGCCAGGCGAGCCGCTTTAAAAAATTACAATTTGTTGCTCTGACGAATCAGCAGGTAGCCGCCGTTCGGTCCCGGCACGGCACCTCGGAGGATCAACAGATTCTGTTCCACATCCACGGAAACGACCTGCAGGTTCCGCACCGTGGCACGCGCTCCGCCGTAGCGGCCGGGCATCTTGTTGCCCTTAAAAAGCCGAGACGGAGAGGCGCTGCAGCCGGTACCGCCCAGATGCCGGTGACATTTCTTCACACCATGCGAAGCCCGCTGGCCGGCAAAATTGTGCCGTTTCATCGCCCCGGAAAACCCGCGGCCCCGGCTGGTCCCCACCACGTCCACCGTCTGGACCTCCGCAAACGTGTCGACCCCGATCGTGTCCCCCAACGACGACCCCTCGGTCGAACCTCGGAATTCGCGAATCACCCGCTGGGGCTCGCAGCCCGACTTCGGAACCGCTTCGATGCCCGCCGCGGCCCGCTTTCGAGCACGTTTGCTGTCCAACTTGGCAACATGACCCCGCTCAGAACGCGAAGCCAGCCGCCGCGGCTTGTCCAAATACCCCAGCTGAACTGCCTCGTAACCGTCTTTGGCGACAGAGCGAAGTTGGAGCACATGACAGGGACCGGCCTGGATTACCGTGACCGGTATGACTTCGCTGCTTTCCGCGTCGTATAACTGCGTCATCCCGACCTTTCGGCCGAGTAATCCAATGGGCATGACAATCACCTTGGGTCACATGCTTTGCTGCCGGGAACAAGGGTCGTCCGGTGGGACGACCCCGTTTACCCGACAAGCTTCCGATCCATGCGACGGACCTGCCTGTCTGTGAGAAAAATTTAGCGACTGGATGCCTTGATCTTGATGTCGACGCCAGCCGGCAAGCTTAACTTGTTTAACGCTTCGATCGTCTTGGCAGTCGCCTGGACGATGTCAATTAATCGCTTGTGAGTGCGTATCTCGAATTGTTGACGAGCTTTCTTGTCGACGTGCGGACTGGAAAGCACCGTGTAACGTTCGATCCGCGTCGGCAAGGGTATCGGACCGTGGACCTCCGAGTTGGTCCGTTTGGCGGTGTCGACGATCTCCGCGGCGCTCTGATCCAGCACCGTATGGTCGTACGCCTCCATCCGAATTCGAATGATCTCCTGAGCCTTACCCACTGCCGACCTGTCTCCCTCGCGGCTAGTCCACACCTCAAGCGTCCGCCTGCCAGACAGAACCTCAAGGTACCCAGCCGCCAATTGCGAAACCTTAAATAGTAGGGCCTCTCGAACCTTGTGTAAAGAGGTGAATCAAATCGATTTGCAAGGTCCAGGGACCAGCCACCAACCGCCCGCCATGCAGGACCCCAGGATGGCCGACGGCCAACCAA
>WVZU01000204.1:0-9887 GCA_011772275.1 Planctomycetales bacterium
GCTGGCCAGCGGCCTGCCTTGCTGCATCGATCGGGTGGGGCGTTCGTGACGGTGTCCTGGCAGCAGCTGGCCAGCGACACGCGGCGGCTGGCGGCGGCCCTGTCGCACCTGGGCGTGGCCCGTGGGGATCGGGTGGCCCAAATTTCCGAGAATCGTTACGAATGGATCGTCTCGGATCTGGCGATACAAATCAGCGGCGCGATTCACGTGCCGCTGCACGCTACGTTGAGCGGAGCGCAGGTGGTTCAGCAGATCGCGGACTGCGGAGCTCGGCTGGCCATTGTTTCGGGCGCCGAGCAAATCGAGAAGCTGGCCGGGATGGCCGCTCAGCTGGATGCCCATCTGCAACTGCTGACCGTGGAAGATTGCCCAACTCCGCCAGGGCTGCCGAGGGCTGGCCGCTGGTGGGACTTGATCGATCGCACAACGGAGGAGGCGGGCGTCGCGGTACAGCAAGAGGCACTCGACCATGTCATCGCGGATGATATCGCCACCATTCTTTACACGTCGGGGACCACGGGCGAGCCAAAAGGGGTCATGCTCAGTCACGCCAACCTCGTCTCCAATGCGCGGGCGACGGTGGCTGCCGTGGGGGTCGTCGAGGACGATCTGCGACTGAGTTTCCTGCCATGGAGCCACGTTTTTGCCAGGACCTGCGACCTGTATACGTGGTTGGCCTCCGGTACCCGACTGGCAATCGCCGAAGGCCGCGACCAGATTCTGGCCAATTGTGCGGAATTGAAACCGACGTTGCTGAATGGCGTGCCTTATTTCTTTGAAAAAGTCTATCGGGCGGTTGCCGAACAGGATGGCCTGGCGACCGCGGGCACGGTGCAAAAACTGTTGGGGGGGCAGATGCGGTTCTGCTGCAGTGGTGGTGCCGCCCTGCCCCTGCATGTTGCCAAGTGGTTCCAGCAGCAGCAGGTCACGCTGGTGGAAGGCTATGGCCTCACGGAAACCTCGCCGGTCATCAGCGTGGGTACGGCGACGGCCAGTAGCATGGGGACCGTCGGCCGGCCGCTGCCGGGGGTCGAGGTGCGGATTGCGGACGACGGCGAGATCCTCACGCGGGGCCCCCATGTTATGCAGGGCTATTATCACCGACCGCGGGCGACGGAAGAGGTGCTTCGTGACGGCTGGCTGCATACGGGCGATCTCGGCCAGCTGGACGAAGAGGGCTTTTTGAAAATCACCGGCCGCAAGAAAGAGATGCTGGTTCTGGCCACAGGCAAGAACGTGGCACCGGCCGCCATCGAAGGACTGCTGATCGAGGATCCCCTGATCCTGCAAACCATGGTCGTGGGCGATGGCTGTAATTTCCTGGCGGCCCTGATCGTCCCGGACCCCGACGCGCTGCGGGCCGCCCTGGTCCGAAAGAGGATTGACGTGGCTTCGCGCGAAGAGGCGCTGGGGCATCCCGAGGTGCGGGCACTTTACGAAACGGCGATCAGCCGACAATTGGCCAAGGTTTCGTCTGACGAGCAGGTCCGGCGATTTTGCTTGTTGGAGCGTGGTTTTTCGATTGAGCAGGGCGAGCTTACCCCGACCCTGAAGCTGCGCCGCAGCGTGATCAGGGCCAACTTTGCCCCGGCGATTGCAGAGATGTACCGTCCGACGTCTTGACGGCATCCGGCCAGGTCCCCGCCCTTCCTGCTGCCCGTTCGACCCAGACAACGGCAAGAACGCAGCATGGTAACGGCGGGAGACGACGCGACGGCCCACCGCACCCTGGCGAGGCTGCCGATCAGGGGCATCCCGCTGACGACTTGCTGCTGAGCAGCGACTCGGTGCGGCTAGCCCCCATAACGTTTTAAGGTTGAGCGGTTTGGTCGTCAGCCGCGCAGCGGCGACAGGCAACAGCCTCACGCGCCAGCCCCAGGAACCGCGATCGGGTAAAAACCAGCCGCAACGCGGCGACAGCCTTAAACGCCGGCCCCAGGTCCGGGATGCCGCAGGAAAATCGAGTCGCAAAGCGATGGCAGGTGCTTCAACCGTATTGGGGCTAACCCGTATATTTCACAAGCCATCGGCTGTGCGACGGCCAGGTCTTTGCCTGGCCGCGTGGGACGTCCTTGTTTGAGGCTCAACGTAGGATCCGTGCGCTGGAAGTCAAATCGCTTCGTCTTTCTTGCCGGGCAAAGACATTCCCTCCTGGCCGAGACGTTCAGAGGAAATCCGGGCTAGCGCCGGTCGTCGCGCTGCCGCGGCCGGAAAAGATCACGGGCCTCGCGCAGCACACGCAACAAGGGGCGCCGCCGCCGAGCGCCCGGGTGTTGCTGGCCGTCCTCCCCGAGCACATCGGCTCGATCCCCGCGCACTGACGGGTTGGGAACGACGTTGGACATCTGAGGCTCGGCAGACTGGTCCTGACGGTGCATCAGAGGCTTCCGCACCATGCGGAACTCGCCACCGTCCTCCGCGAGCGGGGTGGGCGAGCTGTGGGGGTTGGTTTGTCGAGCGGCGTGGGGTTCGGCGGGCCGGGCCAGATGATGCCCCGCATCCTCCGCCGCGGCGACCGGGAAAGCGTGCAGCTGCGAATCGTCACTGCGCACGGCCAGGAATAGGGCCAAACAGGCGGAGGCAGCCAAAAATCCCAGCACCCACCGCCGTTCCCAGGAGGCCACCGGGCAAATCTCCCGGGGCCCACGCATTCCCACGACCCACAGGCTGGCGGCTGAACCCAGCACAATGGCTACGAAGTTGGAAAGGAAAAGGACCAAGGCGCCCAGGGCCACGCCCCACTTCCAGGAAATCAACGCCAGACCGACCGTAGCCACAGGTGGCACCAAGGAGGTGGCGATCGCGATTCCGGGAATCACCGACAACAAATGCGGCCGGCCAAAGGCGTACGCCGCCACCACCCCGCTGACGAAAGCGACGCCCAGATCCAGCACCCCCGGCGCGCCGCGGTTGGACATCTCCTGGGTCACGTCCGTCGTGAACAGCAAACGCAAGCTGGCGACGCCACAGGCGGTCAGCAAAGCGGTCAAAAAACCGCGCGCGATCGTCCCGATGCACTTCCGCCCCAGCAGGCGGTTTCCCTGCACCACCGACAGGCCCAGCCCCAGCATGGGTGTCAACAGCGGCGCCACCAACATGGCGCCAATCACCACCGGCGGCGAATCGACCACCAGGCCCAGCGAGGCAAGGACCGTTGCCAGACAGATGAGGAACATAAAGTCGAAATCAAAATGAACGCTGGATTGAAGACGCGTGACCAGATCGATACGCCCGCCCCGATCCAACTGCGGTACAATATTTTTTTTGCGATTTTCCAGCATCCTCAATAGACGGTCTGCCAGTGGCATCGCGTTCCGCACCACGACCACCGTCGGCTCCTCCATCTCCGACATGAGCTGCTCGTGCACCGAGGCCGGGGCCCGCCGCGCTTCGGCACCGCGTCCCCCCGCTCCGACTACCACCACGTCAGGCACTTGTGCGGCGGCGAACGAGCGGACGCCGCGCGGCACGTCCCGGTCGACGACGGCCTGTCGAGCGACCGTGGCGGGCTTTTTCTTGAGCGATTTGCGGATCGAGCGGTCGACGTTCTTCGGCAGGGGAACCGGGGAGGCCTCCCCGCGGCCTTCTTCCACGTACAGCGTGGTCAGCTTGCTTTGTTGGTCCGAAGCCACCGCCGCTCCGAAGTTCAGGGCGGGTAGAGCGTTCTTGCTGCCGCTGGTGGCTACCAGAATCGACTCGAAATGGTCGCTGGCATTCCTGCCCGGACGAAGCAGTAACGTCTCGCAAGGCGCTTCCCGGAATAACCGCCGCTCAATGGCCATCTCCTCTTCGCACCATCGTCGACCACGCTGGCGGGGCACAATCAGCAATTTGACACGCAGCAGCCGGATGTGGTCCAGAATCCCCGTCAGCAGCTGGGCGTACGCCAGCTGTCTCAGATAAACGCGGGGCGATGACAGGTCCCCGCTCCGCCGCTTGACAGCCGCTTTTGCATCCACCTCCCGGTCCAGGTCGACGACCGTCAAGTCGGGCACCTGCTCTGCCAGGGCCGCCGTCAAGGGTGACCTGTCCGCCACCAAGATGCCCTTGGTCTTGCGACGCGTGTGGGGACCCTCCAGACGCCGCGGACGGATGATCAACAAATCCTCGCGCCTGGCACGCGCGATTCGCGCCGACCATCGCACCAATTTGGCCGGCTCCCAATTTTCCGAAATCACAATCGCGATGGTCATGGCACCATGTGGGCAGCAACGCTTGAAAAATCCCCCGCGCAGGCAGCGGATATGCCGGGCCACGCGGAAACCACCCCGGTCAGGAGGATCGGTACGCGGCAGGTCATCGGTTTTCCACTTTGTGATCCGCTAATCCGGATGGCCCACAAGCCGTCGCTGGATATGAAGTTTGTGAACCATCCAGGTCAGCCAACCTGGTTTGAGGACTTGTTGCCGCAAAGGGCTCGACTCCTACAAAAAAATTGGCCGCGATACGGCCGGTGGACCGCGCGGATGCCAAAAACTGCAGCTCTGTTTCTGGTCCAAGACTCCTGTCGGAAGTCAAGCTTCCCACAAGAACATCGGTAGGATCATGGAAGGCGGGACTTCTTGTCCCCAGCGGAATCAAGAAGCGACCTGATTTTAAGCCGTCGCCCCAAGCCGTGTCTACCGGAACGACTCTGCCCACGCCAGCTGCTGCGCCCGGCTGGCACCAGACAGGCAACGGCCCCCGGAATTGCCGAACAAAGTTCATATCGCGAAATTATGCATGGCGACATGAAGCGCCTACACATCAGAATATGCCGATACGCCAATGACCGGGCTCGGTCGGTCAGCCCGCCTTGGCAGAGGAGCGTGTGGGGGCTGTGCGGACCTTGGTGAGCGAGGTGGGGCCGCCTTGATCAATCCTCTTCAGACTTTGTCGCCGAGTCCTGCGGCTGCTGGTCGTCCGCTTCTTCTCCCGCCTGGTCGGATTGCTTTTCTGCAGGGGTGTCCAGAATTTGATCGGTCCGCAGATGCCCTTCAACGGCGATCAAGATATTTTTGGTCGGTTCGAATTCGTACTTGAAATCGTCCAGCACCAGCCGTCGCTGGCGGCCATCCTGTGCATATTGAATCTTGACGATGCCCTTCTTTTGCCACTGTTTCTTGTCCAGGCTGATGATCTGATCATAGTCGAACGACTGATTCCAACTGGTGTTCAGCCCCCGGTTGGTGGCTTCGATCCAGCGGCCCCAATTGCGCAAGAAGAAGACCAGGTACAGCAATCCGAAGGGGGCGGCGGTGGCGGCCATCATGTATTGCATGGCGATATCGTACTTGGTCTTGGGCGGGCCGGGATCATCCTGCGGCCAGCCGTTTTCCGCGGCCAGCTGGTCCCATTGCTCCTGCTCGACGTCGTCCATGATCTCGTCCTCCCCGGCCAGCTCCTGGTACTTCCTTGCGCGTTGCTGTTGTTGGGGATAAGCGATGAACCCGTCGTACAGCGCCCAGAGGGCGAAGCCGGTTGCGACCACGGCCACGATGCCCAATCTCAGGATAAATCCTCTCGCGATACGAGCCCGCATGGGCATCAGTCCGCCTCCTACTGTGGTGGTTCCCGCTGTGCGATCGCCACGGCACCCTGCCGGTACCCTAACAAATATAACACCGCGGTTGTGACCTAGCGATTGCTGAGCATCGTGTGGTGCACGGGGAGGGGTCGCCGCTGCCGATTCTGCCGGCCCGCCGGATCTTAATGTTTGAAGTGGCGGCGGCCGGTGAAGATCATGGGCAGCTGGCGCTGGTCGCAGGCGGCGATGACTTCCTCATCGCGCCGGGAGCCACCGGGTTGAATCAGTGCGGAGATCCCAGCGGTGGCGGCGGCTTGGATCGAATCGGGAAAGGGGAAGAAGGCGTCGCTGGCCAGCACGCTGCCCACCGCCCGTTGCCCCGCCTTGCGGATTGCGATCTCGACCGCGTCCACCCGGCTCATCTGTCCCGCTCCTACCCCACACAGCCCGCGATCCTTGCACAAGACGATCGCGTTGGATTTGACACTGCGGACCATCGTCCAGGCGAATCGCAAGTCGGCCAGCTGAGCGTCCGACGGCTGGCGTTGCGTGACAATTTTCCACTCGTCGGGTTCATCGGGCTGATCATCGGCCTGCTGGACGAGCAGGCCGCCGGCGATCTGCCGTATTTGCCGCTCGGACGATCCGGCCGCCAGCGGTCCGACCTCCAGCAACCGCACGTTGGCCTTCCACTTGGGCCGCGTGGTCAGGATCTGCAGGGCCTGGTCATGATAGCTCGGGGCCACGATCGCTTCGACAAACTTGCCCGGTTCCACCAGCAGCTCGGCCGTTTCCCCCTCCAGCGGCTGATTGAAACCCAGCACGGAACCGAAGGCGCTGACCGGATCTCCCTCAAAAGCCAGGCGTGCCGCCTCCACCTGTCGCTCTGCCACCGCCGCACCACAGGGATTGTTGTGCTTGATCACCACCGCCCCGGCGGCGGGCAACAGGCTGACGATGGCCAGTGCGCTGTCCAGGTCCAGCAGGTTATTGTAGGAAAGTTCTTTGCCGTTCAACTGGCGTGCCGTGACCAGGTTGTTACCCGACGAGGTCGGATCCGCATACAGGGCGGCCTGCTGATGAGGATTCTCGCCATAACGCAAACTCGCGCGGCGGACCAGCGACAGCTGCAGCTGGTCCGGGAAAGGTGTCTCGGCATCTGCAGCGGTCGCCGTCGCCAGGTAATCGCTGATGGCCCGATCGTACTGGGCGGTCCGTCGGAAAGCGGCCAGAGCCAGCTGGCGCCGCAACGCGGCGGTAGTACGGCCCTCCTGGCGGACCTCCTGCAGGATCTGCTCGTACTGTGCAGGGTCCGTGGCCACCGTCGTAAACGCATGGTTCTTGGCCGCCGCGCGAATCAGGGTGGGACCGCCAATGTCGATTTGTTCGATGGCCTCGCTGAGCGTCACATCGGGCCGCGCGACGGTGGATTCGAAAGGGTACAGGTTCACTACCACCAGCGGAAAGGCCAGGATCTGGTGATCGGCCAGGGCCGCCATGTCGTCCGGACGGTCGTGCCGGCAGAGGATGCCGCCGTGCACCTTGGGATGCAGCGTCTTGAGTCGGCCATCCATCATTTCCGGAAAGCCCGTGTAGTCAGAAACATCACGGACCGCGATTCCCTCCTGTTCCAGCAGCCGCCGCGTACCCCCGGTGCTGAAGATTTCCACACCTGCCTCCCCAAGACCCCGGGCGAATTCGGCCAAGCCCCGCTTGTCGCTGACACTAATCAGACATCGTTCGATCACAGGTGAAAACATGGCAGACAGGCTTGTCCAGCGAAATCAAAGACTTGTCCAGAAAAATCGATGATGGACCGTGGATCGATGTCGGGTCGTGGATCGATGACGGGCCAAGGGACGACCTGACGCAACGGGACTCCCCATCTTTACGCGGTGCTGCGGGGGACCGTCAAGAGGCCCAGCGGGGGAAGACCTACCGCTGCATGACCCCCGCCCACGGAGGGATCATGAGCCCGGGTTTTCACAAACTTTGTGGCGAGCGACGGCTGGTGAGAAATGCGGGATGAAACCACTACCGTTCCATGGATGACCGGCCTGGTCGCCATGGGCGAAGTGGCGACAGGCAACCGCCGGGGGCGCCAGTCCCAGGGCCGGGCTGCGTCAGGAAAATCGAGTCGCCCAGCGACGGCAGGTGTGGAACCGTATGGGGGCCAGTGGCAAGATTCGCATGCCCCAAGGGTTTGGGCTGCTGGCCGCGTGGACCGGGCAGATTGGGGGGGCTTAACCGAACGGATCGGCGCTCTCCCCCTCGTCACCCCCGCCGAAGGGATTGTCCTCCTCCCCGTTGTCCTCCGAGGTCTCGCCAAAGGGGTCATCTTCGCCAAAGGGACTTTCACCCTCGTCGTCACCAAACAGGTCCTCGACACCTCGCGGCGTGTCTTCGGGCTCCTGTTCCTCGGCTTCGACTTGTTCCATCTTGGGCGGCAGATCGGGTTTTTCACCGATGATCTCAAGCGAAACGGGTTGGTCGAGCGCCGGTTCGTGCAGACACTGGATCAAGCCCTTTTTTGTACCCAGATAGATGCGATCGTTGACGTGATTGATCAGGCTCAGCGTCTGGTTTTCGGTTGACATGACGCTGATCAGGGCCCCCGTGTCACGGCGGAGAATCCGCAGGCGTCCGTCCCTGTCCAGCCCGTACAGGCGCGTCGGCGAGATCGCGATCAGCTTGTCGATACCAGTCGTCGACCAGACCTCGGTCCCCTCCAGTTCCTCTTCCAGGTTTTCGACCTCCGGCGGTGCTTCGCCCCGCTCTTCGGCTCCCCGCCGAACGGTTTCGGCGAGTTGCATCGTATCCAAGTCACCCCGCACACAATAAAGACGCCCTGCCACCGTCGTGAAAAAAACCAACCCGTCGACGGCGATCGGACGGTGCACAATGGGATCGCCCGCTAAAAACCAGGGGGTGTATGTTTTTTCCGGGTCAGGTTCGTCCACCAGCGGGTCAAATTTGTACAAGTAGCCATCCAACGAACCAATATAATAATAAATGGATAAACTCTCAGTCTTATCCTTTTTCTTTTTCTCTGGCTTGGGGTGCAGCACGCGAGCGGGTTGGGTGACGAAGTCGCCGCCCGTCTCTGTTGCCCAAAAACGTACCTGAAACGGTTGGGTGGCGAGGGGGTCGCTTCTGTGTGCCACGAAGAACCGACCTTGGTCGGTACCCCAGGCAACCCTGTCCGCGGCGCTGACCGGCTGGATCAGTCCGTGGCCCCCCGAGTGGTATTGCCAGGATGGATCCTTGTATTCTGTTTTATCTGTCAGGTCGTGAACCTCCAAGATCCCGGAAGTCGTCACCAGACACGCGTGGTAGGTTGATTTTTGGGGAGATGAGGAAGAATCCACGTGGTCCACGATGGCCAGGCCCGCACCCGCTGACCCGGTGAGCGGCTTCGGCTTCCAGACAAGGCTCCCATTTTCGCGATCGTATACATACAACAACGATCCATTCGTCACGGCCACGTACTTTTCGTTGACAGCCGGGGCAGACGTATAGTTGTCCGAGGAACCCACATTCACCGACCAATAGCTCTTGCCCGTTTCCGCGTCCAACCGTTGGATCACCCCCCGCCGCGTCTGGACAATCAGCTGCTTGTCTTGGAGAACCAGCGTCTCGATGCGATCCCGGCTGCTGTCCAATTCGGCCTGAGCAAACCAGGCGCGGGTCAGGCCGTTGCGTTGGGCCTCGATTTCGGGGATCAGCGGGCTGCGGCCGGTCTGCGCACCAAGATCCGCGCCCCCACAGGCCCACAACGCTGCCAGGACAGCGATGGCAGATCGAGAAAACATCAATTTGACTCCTGAGAAAAATAAGTGGAGGTGCGGCACCCCCAGATAAGCCCATCCTGCCCAAATGCCCCAGGGGACACTCCTTCCATCATACTCCAAGCGGCCTCTAAAGACAGGCCGAGGGAAGCCGGTCAGGCTCCTTCCGAGGGGCCGGCCAGGCCTGGCCTGAGTGCCGGGGCAAGTCGCGACCGGCTGGCGGGAGGGGGTTGAGCGAGCGAGCGACCCGTGTTTTCACCAGGCGGCAAGTCGAGTAGCCTCCTTGGCACGAGCGGACTACGATGACCGCAGAGGTCGTGGCCGAACGCGTTCCCCAAGGGGGGTCCGCTGACCGGCTCATGTCTCTCGATTTTTTTTCTGACCCAGACCCATCCGCCGTTCGCCTGGCCAGGCGAACGGTGGGAACTGCCAGGCGGGATTCTGCTTGATGCACATCGGAAAACTATCGGCCGAGGCCGCTCAACGGCTGGAAGCGATCCTGGGCTATCTCAATTTTTCGGCCGGTACCAGTGATCCGCAGTTTCTGGGGCACTTGAACGAGACCTACCGGCTGCTGGAGGACGCGATCACCA
>WVZU01000204.1:9908-25779 GCA_011772275.1 Planctomycetales bacterium
ACACTCGGCAGGCAAAATGCGTCCTGCAGCAGACACACCAACGGGTGCTGCCCGCCTATCGGACCTTTCACCAAGATCTGCTGGCTCACCAGGATGACGCCATTCTGTTTGGGCCCCTCTTTGTGGGTCGGGTATACGAAGCCGTCATCCAGTGCCTCCATCGCGACTCAACACCGTTGGACGAGGACGCCGACTGCCAGGCCTTTGTTGACGAGGTGTTGCGGCAGTTGAACGATTACGTGGGGTACCGTCCGGTGGCGGTTCTGGAGACCGAACAGAAACTGGAACCGTATCCCCACGAGCGTTGTCGGCCCATCCCGGTTTACATTCGCGGCGTTGGGGTCGCTTGCGGTCCTTACGAGCAGTTGATTGCCCGGACGATTGCGATCCTGGCCGCAACCAACCCCACGCTGCTGGAACAAGCGTATTTCGACCTGGCGAGGCTGGCGGAACTGGCGATCGACCCGCGGCCGTACGATTTTGACCACCCGGCCAACAAGCGGCCCAATTATCAATTTGGCACCTGGGACCTGCAGCTTATCGACGAGGAAGGCTATTACTGTCGGTTCGTGATCCAGCAGGTTTCGCTGGATGCCCTGGCGCGACGCATCCAGGAGGCTCAGGATGCAGCTGCGGAGGACTTGCTGTTGGAATCGGCGGCCGCCCTGGCGGGAACCATTCTGATGGCGTCTGGCGTTTGTGGCAGGGGCCCCGACACGCACAGTTCGGAGATCAGCCTGGGCAATCTGCTGCCTCGCATCGCGACCTATCGCGACGCGTTTTACGAACAGCTGCTGGTGGATCATCCCAGCGAACGCTTGATCGCCGAGGCGAAACATCTGCGGCAGCCGTTTGGCGGCGTGCGGCAATATTTGAATGCCGAACTTTCACGGCAGCGGGCTCGACAGCTGGAGCAAACCTACCTGGCCCGGCTCTACGCGCGGATGGGCTACGCGGCAGCATCCGCACGGGAAGTGGCGGCCGTTCCTACCCCCTCGGCACGGATCGTGTGCCAAATCCACTGCGATTTGACCGAAGCGCACCAACAGCTGGACAGCGGCCAGACGGCCGCGGCCGCGGGGCGACTGCCCACCATCGCCGAATTGCTGGAACGGGGCATCCAGTGCGGCGCGATTGTCGATCCCTGGAACATCCTGGGGTTCGGGGCGAATTTCAGCCTGTTTCCCACCTTGGAAAACACGGTCCATGATCATCGCGTCGACGAGCTGAATACGATGATGGACGAGATCTTCGCCCTGCAGGGGCGGACGTGGTGCCGAGCGGCGGCGGCGCGCGACCGGGCTACGGAAGAGGAGGTCGCCGGGCAGTTCCGCCAACTTGCCCAGTGGTGGGATCAATTTGCCGCCGATGCGGTCAGTGGAATTGAAGGCGTGGCCGCCGAGCCGCTCTACCAGGCAGCCGCCTCGGCCGCTCAGGCCCTGGCCGCCTGGCACGAAGCCGGCACCAAGGCGGGCGATATCGCTTTCTGGCAGCCCCATGTCGCCGACTTCGAGTCCCCGAAGGCCTACATCCTGGTGCTGAACGCGCTCATCGACCAAAAGGATTTTGTGGCGTCCATGGGCGTCCTCATGCACTGGCTCAGCCGCTCCGACGAGGTCGCGCTCCACCAAGGCGAGGACCTGTTCTATGCGGTCGCCACCGGCTGGCTGAACGAGCTGCTGGCCGTACCCGATAGCGGCGATCCGCCGCCGTCGGACCCCGCCGCTCGCCCCCCCGCTGGCAAGTCGGATGCGGCCGGCCCGGCAGAAGCCCCCGCGAACGATTGGACGTTGGTCCAAAAGTTTTTCGATTTTCTGGAAGCCAATGCGGGTGAATATTGGGACGTTCCCGACTTCGAGCTGTCGACGGCGTTTTCGGAACTCTCAACGTCCAGGCCGTCGGCTGACGAAGGGGATCCCGAATATCGAGAGGAAGAGCAAGAGGAGGAGGCGCCAGATGGGCAGGAAGAACTTTACGCTGCGGCGTACGACAACATGGTTTATCGTGACAGCACGGATGACGGTATCGACAGCGAACTGCTGGGAGAAGGATTAAGCGACAGCGATTTCGAGCTGGACGAGGAGGCTCGACGCCTGACCGATCGACTGGCCTTCCTGGTAGCCCTCGCGCGGATGTGGAAGCGGACCGCGCTGGCTGTGCTGGGCGTCTCCAGGCAACTCGCCGGCCAGTCGCCCCATGACCGGTTGGCCACCTGGCTGGATCAACTGGTTCAAAACCGCTCCCGCCTGGTAACCCTCTTAAACGCGATCGCCGGGCACCAGGTGCCGTTGCCGGGGGATAACGAAGTGCTGCAGATGGAATACGACCGCCGGCGATTGATTAAAGACGCATTGCTGGAACGCGTCGTGATCGCTTACATGGTCAGCACCGAGGCGGCCCAGTTTCTGATCGCCGCGGGCGTCCAGGATGATGCCCTGCAGGACGAACCGGAACTGCGGCAAACCAGCGGGCTGGTTCGAGCGGCCCTGGCCGGCGACATCCCGGCAGCCCTGCAGCAATATCAAGCGTTTCTACACGATTTTGAAAAGCTGCCCATCCTCTACGTGCCGCTCAGCAAAGGAGGTCATGCCCAGCTGACCGTCGCCATCCGCTCTCGACAACGAACCGTACGCCTCGTCCTCGAACTCCTCCCCCGCCTGGGACTGCTGAAAGAAACGTGTGAACTGCTGCAGCGCTGCGCGGAAGCCGAGCGGCAGCGACCGGTGGGGCCGGGGGCTGTGACGGAATACGACCAGCTGTTCCGCATCGGGTACCAGGGCATGGTCCGCTGCCTGGTCGCCTCCAGCGCCGCCTGGGAACCACCGGCAAAAAAAGCAAACCCCGACGACCGCGAGGAAGAACTGATCGAATACCTCCAGCACCTGACCGAAATGATGATGGTCCGCTGGTTGGATCACAGCCGCGGTGTCCGTTTGTCCGTGCTGGAACGAGTGGCCAACGAAAAACAGTGGAAAAAAGTGGTGCAATTCATCAAACGCTACGGCCAGGGGCTCTTCAGTCAACTCTTTTTCAACCTGGGCAACCTCCGCGCGATCTTGCAGATGGGTGTCGAACCGTGGCTGAGTTCTCTAGGCGAGCGGGCGGAAGACGAGCGGCTGCCGCTGCTGGAAGTCGTCCACGAAAAAACCACCCGCCGCGCCGCGGCCGATCAGCTGCAACTGATCATCGAGGCAATTATCGAAAACTACACCGAGTACCGGGATTACAACGGGACCACCACCCAATCCGACCGGGGCGAAATGCTGTACACCTTGCTGGACATGCTGCGGCTGCGGGTCACCTACGACCGCTATGCCTGGAACCTCATGCCGATCGGGCAGGCACACGAAATCCTGGTCCGGGAACAGCGCGAAGTGGCGGCCGAGTTCTGGCGTAACGAGATGATACGCCGAACCAGTGAAATGGCGGACCAGCTGTGGGGGCGGTTGGGACAACTGGAGGCCGAACACGGGATGAAACTGACGACCGTTTCCGATCGGATCGGCGAACGGTTTGTCCGCCCTTTGCTGGTCGACCGCGTCTGCGCACTGGTCCGTCCGTCGATGGCCACGGCCGCTTCGGACGGCGCCGGCTCGACCGCCTTCAACAAATTCGCTCAACAAGTCGACGAACTGACGCGCGAACCAACCGGTGTCGGACTGGATGTGCCGGACTGGCTGGAGGACATCGAAGAAGAAGTGGAACGGACGCGCGCCGTGCGCATTCACAGCAACCTGGTCGACGAAGTTGGCGCCCTCGTCGAACAATGCACACTCACCCGCTCGCAGCTGCAAGACCAGCTGGACGCCATGGAAGCGGACGAGTAGGCCGGTGCCGGCCTGGCCATCCGCGGGTGCCCGGCAGCAGCCGAGCACCGACTTGGCCGTCTTACAACAGATGGTTTGTCAGAAATCCGGACAAAAATCCCTGGGACACGATCAGGCGCCTGCCTGGTCCTCAGCGGTGACCAGCGGGACGAAGGCGAAGCCGCCCAGGTTGTCGATCTCCCAATCGTCGCCCCGACGCGTGTAGCGGTACATCGTCTGGCCAAAAAACTGGGCGCCGATCGGAATCACGATCCGCCCGCCGTCGGCCAACTGGTCCTGGTATGCAGTCGGCAGAACGCGGGCCGCGGCCGTGACGATGATCGCATCGTACGGCTGGTACCTCGCAAGGCCCAGGGAACCGTCGCCGACGACAACCGTGACATTGGCATAACCCAAATTCGCCAGTCGCGCCCTGGCGGCATCGGCCAGTTTCTCTATCCGCTCGACGGTGTAAACCTGACCAGACAGATGGGAAAGAACCGCCGCCCCATAACCTGAGCCCGTGCCGATCTCGAGGACTTTCTCGCCGCCGCACAATCGCGCCGCTTCCACCATGTACGCAACGGTGAACGGCTGTGATATCGTCTGTTCGTAACCAATCGGTTGCGCGGCGTCCTCATGCGCCAGGGGGATCAGGTTGGCAGGGACAAACTTCTCCCGCGGCACCTCCAGCATGGCTTGCAGCACTCGCCGGTCCGCAATCCCCCGGTTGCGTAACTGGTGGTCCACCATCCACCGCCGCTCTTCCAAAAAAGCATCGGCAGGCTGCTGGCTGGCAAAGTCGTCGCCGGGCCGCTCCACTTGCTGAATCCCCTCTCGTTTCCCCAATCGTACCCTCAGGTCGCTGGTCAAACACCCCGCGAAGGGCCACCCGCCGGTTCGCGCGAATCGCAGCAACACGAATTCTGTGGCCAATGCAGACCGCGTGCCAGGCGTGGGACCGCGGGAACGGGGACTCCTTCCCCCTTCCCAGTGTGCGGCTGTGTCACACTGGGGTCCACCCGCACACACAGGTTGCCAGCGGTCACCCCCCCCACCCCCCATGGATGGCCCCAGCCGAAAGAAAAACGTCTGTCGGTCGGCTGCTGAGCAGAATCTGCCCCCAAACGCCTGCCTGGTTACCTGCCCGGAGAATTTACCGGGACAACCTACGGGAAAAAACCGCTTGTCCCCAGAAAGCCGCTTGTCCCCAGAAAGCCTTGGTTGCCAGTCTGGCCACTCGTCAACGGCAGTCCTCTTCCTCCATCGGGCATGTCTTTTGCTCACTAACCGATTTCATGGATTTTTCAACCACGGGCTGGTTACCATATTTCGGCAACGGATGCCGGACCGATTTTACGGGAGAAAGATCATGCAGGTGCAAGAGTTCTTGAAAGAGAAAAACGTGGTGTTTGAAGCGTTGCAGCACGAGCCAACTTATGACGCCCAGCGGATGGCTCAGGCCGTCCACACGTCGGGCCACGAGGTGGCCAAAACGGTGTTGCTGCGTGCCGGTGCCAACGAGGCCTATGTGGTCGCCGTCCTGCCGGCGGACGAACATGTCGATTTTGGCAAGGTCGGTACGGCCCTGGGCTGCGAGGTGGTGGAGCTGGCCAGTGAGCGCGAGATTGCGGCGCATTGCCCGGATTGTGAAGTGGGCGCTCTACCTCCCTTCGGATCGCAATACGGCATGCAGACTCTGGTTGATACCAGCCTGACCGAGGACGAAGACATTGTCTTCGAGGGCAATACCCACCGCGAAGCGATTCGGATGAAGTTTGCGGATTTTCAGCGGCTGGAAAATCCGCTGGTCGGCTCCTTCGTCCACAGCAAATAGCGTCGTCTTTTTGTTATAGTAAGCCGGCGGCGGGTGGGCCGTCGGCCAGGCGGCGACGGGTTGCCGGTGCGTGCGGGCCCCCCGGTCGGTCCCGGTTGGCTCCGGCTGGGCGCCACCTCAAGAGTGGGGTGGGTGCCCGTTGCTTACGGTACCGTGGTTGGCCGATCGTCAGTTGCACGGATGAAGCTTGTGGTGAGCCCGGACGAAACTGCGTGGTACCAGTTGGACCTGCCCGCCGTGGCGGGGCGTCTGTCGACCGACGTCCAACGTGGCCTGGAGGAAGATGAGGCCGCGCGGCGGCTGGCGGAAGAGGGTCCCAACCGGCTGGTCGAGGCGGGGCGGCGGGGGCCTTGGCGGATCTTGGGGGAACAGTTGAGCGGGGCGATGGTCGTGATGCTGGTCGTCGCGGCCCTGGTCTCCCTCCTCTTGGACGAATACCCCGACGCCATCGCCATTCTGACGATCGTGGTGCTGAACGCCGGCCTGGGATTTGTCCAGGATTATCGAGCCGAGCGGGCGATGGCGGCGCTCAAACAGCTGGCCGTCCCCTCGGTGTACGTCCGCCGCGGCGGCGAGCTGCGGGAAATTTCCGCCCAGGATCTCGTGCCCGGCGACCTGGTTATGCTGGAGGCCGGCAACCTGGTACCGGCCGATTGCCGCCTGGTCGAATCGGTTAATCTCCGCACCCAGGAGGCGGCCCTGACGGGCGAGTCGGAAGGGGTGGAAAAGCAGAGCGAGGCCTTGCCGGCGGCCAGCCGCTCGCTGGGTGACCGCCTCAACATGGTCTACCTGGGCACGGTCGTGGCCTACGGGCGAGGCCAGGGGCTGGTGGTGCAAACGGGGATGAAGACCCAACTGGGCCAGATTGCCCACCTGCTGCAGAAAGTTCAGCGCGAACCGACACCTTTGCAGCGAAGACTGTCCCAGCTGGGACGCAGACTGGCCGTGGCCGCCCTGGCGATCGTGGGTGTCGTCTTCGTGTTGGGCCTGGTGCGAGGCGGATTCGCACGGGAAAACGTCCAGCTCATGTTCATGACGGCACTTAGCCTGGCCGTCGCCGCCGTGCCCGAAGGTCTGCCGGCGGTGGCCACTGTGGCCCTGGCGGTCGGGGCCCATCGCATGCTGCGTCGTAAAGCGCTGATTCGCAAATTGCCCGCCGTCGAGACGCTGGGTGCGGTCACCGTGATCTGCTCGGACAAAACCGGCACCTTAACCGAAAATCGCATGACGGTGCAGGTCCTCGACTTTGCCGGTGACCGGCTCGATTTTACAGAGCAGCTGTGGCGGGGCGAGCCGCTTTTGCAGCCAGATGACCAGCGGATGCAAATGGTGGCCGCTCAACCCGCCATGGCGCTGCTGGCCGCCGGGGGAGGCTTGTGCAACGATGCCACCCTCGAGACGGAACCCCAACGCCCCGGTTATTTCCACGCCGTGGGGGATCCCACCGAGGGCGCCCTGGTCATCGCTGCCGCGCGAGTGGGGATGAAAAAAGAGGACCTCGAACGGGCGTTTCAGCGCGTGGCCGAAGTTCCCTTCGACTCGGAACGCAAACGTATGACCACCGTCCACGCTTTCCACCCGGACGACGACCACCTGCCGCCAACCCTGCAGTCGGCCCTGCAGGTGATCAACCACATCCAGGAAGGGNNCATCCAGGAAGGGCAGTGTGTCGCCTTCACCAAGGGAGCGGTCGATAGCGTGCTGGCCGTCTCCACCCACGTGTGGGTCGACGATCATCCCGAACCGCTGGACGCGGCGTGGCGCGAGCGGATCGTGCGAGCGCAAGACCAGATGGCCCGCACCGGCATGCGCGTGCTGGGACTGGCATTTCGCACCTGCCAGGAGGTGCCGCAGTCCGCCGATGCCCGCGACGCGGAACAGGACCTGGTCTTTGTCGGCATGATGGGCATGATCGATCCCCCCCGGCCGGAGGTCAAACAGGCGGTGGCCCGCTGCCGGACGGCCGGCATCCGGCCGATCATGATCACCGGAGACCACCCCCTCACCGCCCTGCATATCGCTCGTGACCTGGGCATCATCAACGACGGGCGCGCATTGACGGGGGTCGAGCTGTCGGAGATGTCGCCGGGGCAACTGAAACAGGTTGTGGCAGATATTTCCGTGTACGCACGGGTCTCGCCCCAGCACAAATTGAAAATCGTCGAGGCGCTCCAGGACCTGGGACACATTGTGGCCATGACCGGTGACGGCGTGAACGACGCGCCCGCCCTGAAAAAGGCCGACATCGGCGTGGCCATGGGGATCACCGGCACCGATGTCTCCAAGGAAGCCTCCGATACCGTCTTGCTGGACGACAATTTTGCCAGCGTGGTGAACGCGGTCGAGCAGGGTCGGATTATCTTTGACAACATTCGCAAGTTCATCAAATACACCATGACCAGCAACGCGGGCGAAATCTGGGTGATGTTGCTGGCGCCCTTTGTGGGCATGCCCCTGCCCCTCCTGCCCCTGCAGATTCTGTGGGTGAACCTGGTGACCGACGGGTTGCCAGGACTGACGTTGGCCGTGGAACCGGCGGAACGCAACACCATGCAGCGGCCGCCCTATCCGCCCCGTGCCAGCATCATCGACCGCCGGATGGCCGGCGATATTGTGTGGATTGGCCTCGTGATGGGAGTGATTTCGCTGGGCGCTGGCTACTGGTACTGGCGCCCCGCGCCCACCGCGGTCTATGATCCCGCCTGGGGTACCAAGATCTTTACCGTCTTGACCCTGTCCCAAATGGGCAACGTGCTCGCTCTCCGTTCGACACGCGAAGCCCTCTTCACGATCGGTATCTGGTCCAACCGTTTCCTGACCGGGTCGGTACTGCTGACATTCGGCTTGCAGATGGCCGTGATTTACGTACCTTTTCTGCAAGATATTTTTCGCACCACCGGCCTGTCGCTGCGCGAGCTACTGGTGTGTCTGGCGTTGAGCAGCGTGGTGTTTTGTTCTGTCGAACTGCAAAAGGCATGGCTGCGTCGCCGCACGGGGCCCGCTCCCCCCAGGGTGGATGAAACTTGAGCCATAGGAAGTGGATCATGCGATTTTTCGAGAAGGCCCGCCCGATCCTGCCGATCGCCTTGGGGTTGCTGGTCCTGGTCCTGGTCATCGCCTGGCTGGCCGGCTTCTTCACCACCAAAATCGAACCGACAACAGGTCCCCCGGCGGACCGCCCGGTCCGCCTCCTGGCAGGCCAAGCGACCGACACAGTCCAGGAAATTGACCAGCAGACGTTTGTGGAAGCCGTCGGCTCCCTCCGCTCGGCCAGCCGCACCGTGATTTCCTCCAAGCTGCTGGCTACCATCCTGCAGATCGCGGTCACGGCCGGTGACGAAGTTGTGGCCAACCAGGTCCTCGTGCAGCTTGATACCGAGGAAGCGGTAGCGCGATTGCGGCAAGCAGAAGAATCGCGGCAGGCAGCCCAGGCGGCACGGAGCCAGGCCGAAGCCGATTTTCAGCGGGCGGAAAACCTGCGGCGGGCCGATCCCGGCGCAATCGCTCAACAAGAATACGATTCCAAACAGGCAAGGCTGCAAATCGCCACGGCGCAACTTCGCCGCGCACAGCAGGCGGTGACCGAGGCGACCGTATTGATCTCCTACGGCACCATCCGCGCCCCCCAGGCAGGACGGATCGTCGATCGACTGGCCGAACCGGGCGATATGGCCAAGCCGGGTGAGCCGCTATTGGTCGTTTACGATGCCCTTTCCTTGCGGTTGGAAGCGCCGGTGATGGAAAGCCTGGCGGGCAAACTGCAGCTTGGCCAGAAGCTATCGGTCCACATCGATGCCCTCGCGCGGGATTTCCAGGCCACCGTCGACGAAATCGTGCCGCAAGCCACCGCCGCCCGCTCTTTCCTCGTCAAAGCCAAACTGCCCCGCACCAACAACTTGTACGAAGGGATGTTCGGACGGTTAAAAGTCCCCACCGGCACCCGACGACACTTGTGCCTCAACGAAAACGCGATCTATCGCATCGGTCAACTTGAGTGCGTTGACACGGTTGGTCCCGGCGATGTCCTTCAACGCCGACTGATCAAGACCGGCCACCAGCAAAAGCCCGGACGCGTCGAGGTGCTCAGCGGCCTGAGGGCTGGCGAGCGGGTGGTGCTGCGTAGCCAGATCACGACTCCCCCTGCCGCGCCCAATCCGTAACCGCCATGGATGACTCTGCCAACACCCCTTGGATGACCCGCCTGGTCGACCAGTTTCTCCGCGGCGATGTGGCCCTGTTGCTGATCATCCTGGCGCTGCTGCTGGGCACCGCCGCCTTGCTGCTCACGCCGCGCGAGGAAGAACCACAGATCGTCGTCCCCCTGGCGGATGTGTTCGTTTCCGCCGCCGGCCTCTCGGCCGAAGAAGTTGAACAGCAGGTGACCGACCGCCTGGAGAAACTGTTGTATCAGATCGACGGCGTGGAAGATGTCTATTCCGTCTCGCGACCCGGCAAGGCCGTGATCACGGTGCGATTCTACGTGGGCGAAGATCGCGAGGATTCCTTGCTGAAGCTGTACAGCAAGATCTATTCCCACGTCGATAACGTTCCGCCGGCGGTGACCAGCTGGGTGGTCAAACCGGTGGAAGTCGACGATGTGCCCATCGTGAATGTGACGTTGTGGTCTGAGGATGCCGAAGTCCATGGCGATCACGAGCTGCGGAGGCTGGCCGAGCAGGTCCAGCACGATTTGCAGGCGATCCCCAATACGAATCGGGTGTGGGTCATCGGCGGTCGGCCGCGGCGAATCCGCGTGCAACTCGACCCCGCTCGACTGGCCGCGCGGAAAACCTCCGCCCTGGACGTCGCGGCTGCCCTGCGGGCCGCCAACGTCAACCGCGCTGCCGGCGGCTTTGAACAACAGGACCAGTATTTCGAGGTGGAAGCCGGGCGGTTTCTGGTTCATACCTCCGACGTGGAGAACCTCGTGATTCACACCGTGGCCGGTCAGCCTGTTTACCTGCAGGACGTGGCCCAGGTGATCGATGGACCGGCAGAACCGGAATCGTACAGCTGGATCGGCTTCGGCCCGGCGGCCGGAGACGCTCGGCCCCGCCCAGGTCGGCTCTACCCGGCCGTGCATATTGCCATCGCCAAACGCAAAGGCACCAACGCGGTCTGGGTCGCCGACGCCGTGCAGCAGCGGATGGCTCAACTGGCAGATCTTGTGCTGCCCCACGGCGTCCACTACCAACTCACGCGCAACTACGGGGAAACGGCTAATGATAAGGTGAACGAACTGGTAGAGGCTCTGGCGGTCGCCGTCCTGACCGTGATCGGCCTGATCGGCCTCGTGCTGGGATGGCGGCCGGCGCTGGTGATCGCCCTGGCCATCCCGGTCTGCTACAGCCTGACCCTGTTCATCAATCTGCTGGCCGGTTACACGATCAATCGCGTGACCCTGTTCGCCCTGATCCTCTCGCTGGGACTGCTGGTCGACGACCCGATTACGGATGTGGAAAACATCGCTCGTTATTTCAAAATGCGTCGTTACAAACCGCGCGAGGCCGTGTTGCGCGCCGTGCAGGAAGTACGTCCGGCACTGATCCTCTCCACGCTTGCCATCATCGCCAGCTTTCTTCCCCTGGCCTTGATCACGGGCATGATGGGACCTTATATGGCTCCCATGGCGTTGAACGTTCCGCTGACCGTGACCGTCTCAACGCTGGTCGCCTTTGTGATTACCCCCTGGCTGGCCATGGTGGCCTTGGGCAAATCGAACTCGGCCGCCGCGGGCGGTGGGGAAGAGCCGCTGCAGGGCCAACCGCTGTATCGTTTTTACCAGGCCGTGTTGGGTCCGGTCCTCGCCCGGCGCGGGCTCAGCTGGGCCGTGTTGGCTGTGATCGGCTTTCTCTTGCTGGTGGCGATGGTGTTGCCCCTCTTCCGTATGGTCCCCCTGAAGATGTTGCCTTTCGATAACAAGAACGAATTCCAACTGGTCCTCGACCTGCCCGAAGGTACTACCTTGGAGCGGACCGACGCGGTCTGCCGGTTGTTCGAGCAGTATCTGGCGACAGTCGAGGAGGTGAAAGATTTCCAGCTGTACGTGGGGACCAGTTCGGCCATGGATTTCAACGGCCTGGTGCGACATTATTTCTTGCGGCGCGATCCCCACCTGGCCGACATTCGGGTGAACCTGGCACCAAAAGAGGTCCGACGTCAGCAGTCGCATGAGATCTTGCTGCGTTTGAGAAATGACTTGAATCGCATCGCGCGGCAGCAGGGAGCCGATGTCAAACTGGTCGAAGTGCCGCCAGGCCCGCCGGTCTTGTCGACCATTACCGCGGAAGTCTACGGTCCCCCCCAGGGTGATTACCAGCAGCTGATCGAAGCCAGCGTAGCGGTAAGGGATCGGTTGGCCCGCGAGCCGCTGGTGGTGGACGTGGATAGTAGCGCCGCTGCCGAACATCCGGAATGGATTTTCACGACCGACAAAACCAAAGCGGCCCTTTCCGGGGTCTCTACCCAGGAAATCGCCGATACGATCGATCTGGCCTTGCGGGGCTTGCTCGCCACGGTGCTGCATCAGCCGGCCGAGGTCGATCCGCTGTGGGTGGAATTGCGCCTGCCGCGGGCCAAGCGGTCGGCGATCGACGATTTGCTGGAAATCTACGTCCGCGGTGAGGACGACCAGATCGTGCAGATCGGCGAACTGGGACGGTTCCAACAGGTCGCGGCGGACCAGCCCATTTATCACAAGAACCTGCAGCGGGTGGTGTTCGTGTACGGCGAGGTCGCCGGCCGTCCGCCTGCCGATGCCATCCTGGATGTGGTGACCGACCGGCAACCGGATGGCGCCTCACCTGACCAGCTGGCCCGCCGGGCTGGGAAAGCCAAGCCGGTTGAGCGGAGAACCTGGCTGGCCCCGGGCGGTGGCGATCCGTGGGCACTACCGGCCGGGTACCGCGTCGAGTGGGCGGGCGAAGGCGAATGGAAAATCACCTTGGATGTCTTCCGCGACCTGGGGGTGGCCTTCGCCGCTGCCCTGCTGGGTATCTTTGTGATCCTCATGTTTCAAACCGGTTCGCGCAGCTTGCCGCTGGTCATCATGCTGGCCATCCCCCTGACCCTCATCGGCATCATGCCCGGCTTTTGGCTGCTCAACGTAATCGTCGATCGTCCCCTGGGTGGTTATCCCAACCCCGTCTTCTTTACTGCCACCGCCATGATAGGCATGATTGCCCTGGCGGGGATCGTGGTACGCAACTCCGTTGTGCTGATCGACTTCATTCATCATGGAGAGGCCGAAGGCCTGTCCGTCCGCGAGGCAATCATTCGCAGCGTGGCGGTCAGAACGCGGCCGATCCTGCTGACCGCAGGGACGACCCTGCTGGGCAACTGGGTCATTACGCTGGACCCCATCTTCTCCGGTTTGGCCTGGTCCATCATCTTCGGAATCGTGACCTCCACCCTGTTCACCCTCATCGTAATCCCCGTCGTCTACTGGCTGCTGTATGGGACCCGGACCAGCGATTAGCCCGCCCAGACGCCGGAGGGCAGCGGGCAAGAGCAGGTCCCTGCGGTTGATGAAAATTTTCGCGTGGGCCCCCAGACTGTTCGCTGGATAAACGGTCTGGTCGCCAAGGGCGAAGCCGCGATAGCCAACCGCCCCAGAGGCCTGCCTCAGGTCCGGGATGCCCGCAGGAAAATCGAGTCGCGATGCGACGGGGGCGCTTCCGCGGGATGGAGGCCAGCCCACCGAAGCGTACGCCGGCCCACCACGCTGGCCGCAGAAAACATGCGCTGGATTAACGAAACTCGGTCATCGGCTATCGGGGAAACCCTGAGCCCCCGGTGTGTCTTGCCGATCTTGTGAAGTCCTGATTGACACCCGCCAACGAAAAGGTTAACGTGCAAGTGGTCACCCGTTCTCACGAGCTCCCGTAAAACGCGGTCTCGTTCATCGATTGTCTTTTCTTTTGCTTGGCTCGTACAAGAATAGGTGATTGCCATGTCGAACGCATTAGTCGGTCGACCAATGGAGATTCTCTTGGTCGAAGACAGCCACGCCGATGCGCGGTTGACCCGGGAAGCGTTGCGGGACAGCCATATTCAGCATCGGCTGACCATCGTGCGGGACGGAAGGGAGGCCATGAAGTTCCTCCACCGGGAAGACTGGTTCGCCCAGGCGCCCAGGCCCGATTTGATCCTGCTGGACCTGAACCTCCCCTACAAAGATGGTCGCGAAATTTTCACGGAGATACGGACCGGTTACAGCATCCACCACGATGTGCCCATCGTGATCCTGACCGCTTCGCAGGACGAAGAGGACCAGATCCGCAGCAGGTTATTCCACGTGGAAGGGTACCTGGTCAAGCCGGTCGATAGGAAACGCTTCATCAGGCTTGTCAAGCAATTACGGGTGTACTGGCACCAGGACGTGATCCTGCCCCCCTCAATCCGAAACCCCCGCGTGACAACACACTCAATGGAAGAGTAGGTGGCTGGGGAGAAGGATGCAAAGTGAACAGATCGGGAAACGCATGCAAGGTGCCTGGTAACGTTCGCGCGGGATCCACACCAATCCGCAACGAAAAACAATCCCATGGATAAAAGACGCCCCGTCGAAATTTTGTTGGTTGAGGACAGTCCCGTCGACGCGCGGTTGGTGCAGGAGTGCTTTGAGGAGTCCTCGGTTCCCAATCGCCTGCACGTTGTGACCAACGGGGAAGATGCCCTGGATTTCCTCACGCGGCAGGCCAGCTTTATCGACGCAGCGCGGCCCGACCTGATCTTGCTGGACCTGAACATCCCCCGCATACATGGCCTGACGCTGTTGTCGACGGTCAAGTCGGATCCTCAATTAAAGCACATTCCGGTGATTGTCCTGACCGCTTCGGCCATCGAAGAGGATATCCACCGCGCGTACCAGTTGCAGGCCAACAGCTACCTGAGCAAGCCGACCGACCTGAGCGGCTTTCGGGACATGATCAAATCTCTGGAAAGCCATTGGCTGTCCTGCGCCCACCTGCCAAGCCAACCCATGGTGGATTCCCCGGCAGTCGGGGAGAGCCACGATTTGGCAGAGCCGAGCTGCGGGGGAGAGGCGAGTTGATGCCGGACGGGGATTCCCCGCCGCCGCTGGGCCCGTCTCGGCTGGCCCCACCCCCTGCCCCAACCGGCTGCAAGACGCGGCAGGCTTTACCCGCGCCGCGGCACGGTCCGCCGGTCGGGCCTTCCCAGGACTGCGGTGCAGCGGCCGCGATAAAATACCTGGGACACGCCGTGCAGCAGGTGCGCAAGCCTGCCGTGGCGAGCTGGTCCCGGCCCCTGCAGGGAGGAATCAGGGGGGTGGCTGAGGAGGGCCCAGGAAGGCGGCCAGCCGCTTGAGCGTCTGCGGGGCTTGCAGCTGCAACTTGCCGAATCCCCGTTCCGCACCCGCCGCCATGGCCGCCCGCTGATGCTCCTCGTAATTGGTCACCAGCATGCACGGGATGTCGGCCAGCTGCGGATCCGCCTTGATCTGCTCGATGACCCGCAACCCGTCGCTGTAGTCGGCGTCCAGCTTGCGGTTGACCAGCACCAGGTCGGGCCGCTGGTGGCAAACCGCCTGCAGGGCGTCCGCCGGCAGATCGGCGGAAACGACGGTCGCGTCAAAATGGTCTTCCACCAGCGCCTTGATCGCGGCGAAATCCGGCCCGCAATTGCCCACGTCCAAGACAAGTTTGGTCATCCGCACGGGTGCTCCAGACCCGGACATGGCAGACGTCGCGGGGCCATTGTGGCCCAGGCCGTCGGCGCTTCATTTCTTGATCTGCAATAGCTCGACTTCAAATATCAGGGCATCCCCCGGGCGAATCTCGCCGTTCGCTCGGGGGTTATCGCCATACCCCAGGTCGGCCGGAATGAACAGCTTCCACTTCGATCCGACCGGCATCAACTGGAGGCCCTCGGTCCAACCCGGGATCACGCCGTCCAAGCGAAATTCGACCGGTTCGCCGTCCAGCGAACTGTCGAACTCGGTGCCGTCGATCAGGGTCCCCCGATAGTGGACGCGGACCGTGTCGGTGGCCTGCGGCTTGTCGCCGTCACCCTCTTTCAGCACCTGATACTGCAGGCCGCTGGGGAGGGTGACGACCCCCTCCTTTTTCTTGTTCTCTTCCAGAAAAGCGGCCGCGGCGGCCTGGACGTCCCCGGCCGCCTCGTTCTCCGGCGGCTCGGCCGCCGCCTGCCCCCGCAGTTGCTTTTGAAGAGTGACAATCTGCGCGCGTATCTGCTGGTCGCTCAA
>WVZU01000204.1:25798-30894 GCA_011772275.1 Planctomycetales bacterium
CGTCCTGTTTCAGCCCCCGCCCAATGCTGACACCGACCGCATAACTGGTCCTCTGCCGCTGGGTCTGCAGCGGCGACGCATCCGGCTCACGATCGGCGGCAGCCTCTTCCCCGTCATCTCGCCCCTCCGCTTCCGCCGCTTCGTTTTCCGCCGATTCGTTGGCAGCATCCGAGGTGTTCGTGACGGCGTCGGCCGGATTGCTCTCCTCCCGCGGCCGGCCGTTTTCTGCTTCTGCGGGAACGTCGGCGGGATCCGTCTGGTCAGCGTCCGCCGCTTCGTCCCCCCTGGCCTTCTCCGCCGGGTTGTCCTTCGTCTCCTTGTCGGTCTCTTCAGCCGGTGCGGTCTTGGCAGAGGCCGTCTCGGAGGGTGGCGTAAGCTGTTGAGATGCTTTGTCCTGAGCGAGCGTGAGGGGAGTGCTGAAAAGGACCGCCAGCATGCTGAGGTGCCAGAATTTCATCGAGACATCCTTTCTTTCCGTTTCCTTTGAGTTGGTGGATCGTGCGCTTTGTTTCGGGGCTGCCGCGTGTCGCGTGGGGAAACATCCCGGCACGTGGCGATGTTTCTCACCACAAGCCGGATCATGGCTTTACCTTACAGTACGCAAAAATTTCAGGAAAGGAGGCCGGAACCAGTCCGGCCACGCCGGAATTCCGGTTTTTGCTATTTTCCCGGCGGCTGCCGGCTGAGCGCATCCCGCAACAGGACGTCAGCGCGTGGATCGTGGGGAAATTGTTCTTGGAGTTGTCTGGCACAAGCGGTCGCCTGATCCCAACGGCCTGTCTGCAGGTAGAAGACCCCCAAGGCGTAGAGGAAGTCAAAATGGTCGGGCTGTAGTTGGTGAGCCTCCTGGAGGTTCGCTTCGGCCTCGGCCAGCTTCTCGGTCATGGCCAGGACCAGTCCCAGGCGGTGGTGGGCCAGGGCCAGCAGCGGTTGCCGCTCGCCCTCCAGGATCGGCGCGGTCGGCAGCGCCGCGACCAGGTGACGGTACTGTTCGGCCGCCAGGTCGTACGCGGCCTGGCGGGTGTAGAGCAGCCCCAGGTTGAAGCGCGCGGTGGCCAGGTGTTCGTCGCGTTTCAGTGTCCTCTGGTAGTGGTCAATGGCCTGCCGCGTCTGGCCCAGGTCTTCGGCCAGATTGCCCAGGTTCATTTCGGCCGCGGCCTGGTCGCGATCGGCCAGCTGGCCCCTCCGATATTCGTCCAGGGCCGCGAGCAGGTCAGGTTGCCGATCGGCAGGCACGTGTTGGCCCGCGCCAGCCAGCACCCGCGCGGCCTCGGTGCGGACCAGCCGGACGGGGTCGTCCAGCAGCGGCGTGAGGGCCCGGGCCAATTCCTCGCCTGGCAAGCCCGAGGCCTGAAGTCCCGCGGCTGCCGTGGCGCGGATCAGCGGATCGGGGTCGTCCAGCGCCTCGACCACCAGGCCCTGGCTGCTGGAGGTGGTCAACCCCGCCAGCTGGGCGACCACCGTGGCCCGCACGATGCCGGGTGTCTCCCGGTCCCGCAGTTGGCGCGTCAACAGCTCTTCGGCCTCCGGCTTTCCCGTTCGAGCGGCGGCCAGTGCGTGGGCAAAATGGGGTTTGCCTTGTGCGGGGTCCCCGTACCACCGCTGGAAAGCGTCGGCGCACCAGCGGTCGACGCGCTCGACTTCCGCCGCGGCCGCCGCGTCGCCGCGGCCGGCCGCCGCCAGCCAGTCCTGGTAATGTTCGTGCTCGTCCGACTGGCTGCTGTCCAGGTGACAGGCTGTGCAGGCGTTGGGGGTGCCCAGCTGGACCGACAGATCGGGACGCGGGACCCGCAGACTGTGGTCCCGCCGCGGATCGACGATCATGTAGTGCCGCGACGGCATGTGGCATTCGACACACGATGCGCCCCGGCTGCCGACCGGATGATGATGGTGAGCGGGCACGTCGTATTTGCCGGCCGGATGCTGGTGGCAGGAAGTACAGACCTGGTTCCCCTGGTGCTTGAGCCGTGCTGTGTGCGGATCGTGGCAGTCGGTGCAGCGGACCCCCTTGGCGTGCATCTTGCTCTGCAGAAAAGAACCGTAGACATAGACCTCGTCCAGGATCTGCCCGTCGGCGTAGTAGAGTTGCTCTTCCAGCAGGGAAGGAGCCAGGTAGTCCAGTAGCTCCTGGCCCGGCCTCCAGCCGGGATAGATCTGCCGGTGCCGCGAATGGCAGAGGGCACAACTTTCAATCTCGGTTTTCGTGTCGTCCGCTTTCAGCCGTGGCAGCCCGTAGCCATGGTGGCGGTCCCAAAAGAGGCTCTTGCTGGTCGCCAGCTGGACATGCAGACTGCCCGGCCCGTGGCAGGTCTCGCAGCTGACATCGATCTCTGTGAATTGCGTGTCAAAGCGATTGGTGTGCGGGTTGTAGTTCTTTTCCACGCCGGTGGAATGGCACTTGGCGCACATATGGTTCCAGTTGCTCAGATGCCTCGTCCAGTGCAAGGGATCGTCCGGCCGTAGCCGTTCGTCGCGGAGGTCGGGCGGGAATTGATAGAACCACCGTCCCGCCTGCGTGTCCCAGCACTCCCGCAGGACCTGCACGCGGCCGTCGTCGAACTCGACCAGGTACTGCTGCAAGGGGTCCACCCCGAACACGTACTTGACCTCGAAATCCTGCAGCTGACCGTCGGGGCCTTCGGTATTCACGAAATAGTGGCCGTCGCGGCGAAACATGCGCGAGGTGTGGCCCAGATAGGTAAGCTGCTGGTCTTGGAAGTCTCCCAGCACGGTTTCGGGCGTGGCCAGGTCCATGGCCAGGTCGTGATGCGAGCCCTGCCATTGATCGATTTGCTGCTGGTGACATGCAGCGCACGTTTCCCTGCCCACGTAAGTCGGCTGGATGTCTTCTGGCGCCGCAATCCACCAGTCGGCCGCAACGGCCAGGGCGGCCAGGGCCGCGAACAGCAGCCCGAACAGACATAGCCGGCGAAGAAGTCGAGTCATGCGGTGCTGCTGTACGGGGCCCTTTTTTGTCAACGCGGCGACCAGCCACCGGCCGCTGAGCCGGGGGCATGCGAGACGCGGTATTTTTATTGTAACGGTTTGCCAGGGGGCGGGAATTGGCGAGCCCAGATCGGTCGGCACGCCACACCTTGATAGGCCGCAGACCCGATCGCTATTCTAGCGCTACTCCTTTGCCAGGCTGGAAATTTTGCCCTGGCCACGGTAGCGAAAGTCTTGGCGAGTTGTGCTACCTGAAAATTGAGCGTTGAGAATCCAGCAGCCATGTGCTCGCGCTGGTCAGGGACAGCAAGGATGGGTGGCCGAGTGGTCTAAGGCGGCAGTCTTGAAAACTGCTGTACGGGAAACCGTACCGGGGGTTCGAATCCCTCCCCATCCGCTTGACGGGAAAGTCGCTGCCTCAGCGCCGGTCGATACGCGATGCCAGATCGGCGGGGGCGCCGGCTGCCAGCCGACGACAGGCTGCAGCCAGTCGCGCCAGCCCCAGGGCCGGGATGCCCCAGGAATATCCAGTCGCCAGCGCGACGGCAGGCGCTTCAATCGGATGGGGGCCAAATGGGTTGTCCTCAAACGCTTGGTATTGCCGGTCCGCAAAGACAACGGCCTTGGCAATCAAACGGACCGGCAGGCAGGCGAGCGTGGCCGCAACAAAGCAGTTCTGTTTGGCTCGACTATTGATCAGCGTGGCAAAATAGCGTACAAAGAAGAAGATAGATCCGCGGTTCATTCGAACGTGGGGTTTCCCTACCAGGCGGCGGACCGTCGTCGTCGACCCCTTCCCGGCGAAGGAAATATCGACCACCGTCGACAGCAAGCAGGAGCATCGATTCCATGGCTGATTCCCCCCGCAAGGGGCCGGGCCGCCCGGGCAAAAATCCCCAGCCGGCCGGTGCCCCACAAAAACCTGCTCGTCCCGCGGCGGCCAAGCGGCGGGCTGCCACCGGGTCGGCCGGCAAGGCAGAGACCGCTCAGCAAAAAGCGACCAACCAGACCCGCAAAGATACGGCGAAAGAGGCCTCCCAGGCAGCGGGCCGGGATGACGAGGAGGGCGATACCTGGTCGGAAGTGATGCGGCAGAGCCCCAGTTGGCTGGCCAGCATGGTCTTTCACATGATCCTCCTGCTGTTACTGGCTTTGATGAGCTTTTCGACGGAGCCTGAGGTCAATCTGGAAGAGCTGGTGATTGGCGAAGCGGATGTCGAGGATATCGAGGATTTGGAGGAAGAGACGGAAGAGCTGGATGAGCAGCTGGAGACGGACGTGGAGACGCCTAGCGAGCAGGAAATGGAAGACGTCGTGGCTCCCACCGAGCTGCAGGTGGATACTCCGATGCCGCCGATTCAAACGGCCGAACCTGAGATTGCGGTGACGGCGGCCCAGTTGGATTTCGCGGACATCGCCATGGATGAGGTCATGCAGGTCGACGTGCTGAAGGATGTCGCCAGCCTGCCGGCCAGTCTCAGTACCAGCCGCACGAACACGCGGAAAAAGGCCACCAAAGCGGGTGCGACCGCCACCAGCGAGGCGGCTGTCGAAGCGGCCTTGAAGTGGCTGGCCGATCACCAGAATCGCAACGGCAGCTGGAGCTGGGGTCACACGCCGGGGGACAAATGCAGCGGCTTCGAGGACCCGGGCGAAGCCAAAAGCAAGATGGGCGCCACCGGCCTGGCCCTCTTGCCCTTCCTGGGTGCCGGCTACACCCACCAGGACGGGAAATACAAGGAGGTCGTCAAGAACGGGCTCAAGTACCTGGTCGGGAACATGGTGGTCAAGAACAACATGGGCAAGCTGTACGAAGAGAACGGCAAGGGCCACGAACACATGTACTGCCACGGGATTTCGGCCTGCACCCTGGTGGAAGCCTACGGCATGACCCAGGACTCGAAGCTGAGGGCCCCGGCCCAGCTGGGCATCAACTACATCGTCGCCGCTCAGCATCCCGAAAACGGCGGCTGGCTGTATGAACCCCGCCGCGGGGGCGATACTTCGGTCGTTGGTTGGCAGGTGATGGCGCTCAAAAGCGCCGTGCTCTCCAACATCAAGGTCCCCGGCCACGTCAAGG
Organism: Planctomycetales bacterium; assembly: GCA_011772275.1. Classification (GTDB taxonomy): domain Bacteria; phylum Planctomycetota; class Planctomycetia; order Pirellulales; family UBA7805; genus CS4-C045. The sequence goes on from WVZU01000204.1 coordinate 30,825, forward strand.
CCCTTTCGAACCGCTGGCTGGACCACGTCCAGTACAATGTCCCTGACGGGTACGCGATCGGTTCGCACTA
>WVZU01000066.1:0-1121 GCA_011772275.1 Planctomycetales bacterium
CCTCACAGAGGCCGGCTACAGTGGGGACCAAAACCCGGCCTCACAGAGGCCGGCTACAGTTGGTGCCAAGACCGGCCTCGCAGAGGCCGGCTACAGTGGGGGCCAAAACCCGGCCTCGCAGAGGCCGGCTACAGTGGGGACCAAAACCCGGCCTCACAGAAGCCGGCTACAGTAGGGGCCAAGAACCGGCTTCTCAGAAGCCGGCTACCGTTTCGTGCGGGGGGCGGGGGGTCCGACAAGCAGGTGGGCTGGCGTGGCACGACCCTCATTTGCCGGCCAGATGGACCAGGGTGTCACTTCGGACGGGATGTCCTGTGGCGGGGAAGGTCGGTTTTTTTCGGCCGATCACGACAGGTCCCGCCTGGCGGTGGCGGTTTCTAGATGGTGGGTGGTCCGGCGGCAAGGTGCGGGCCAGGAGGCCTGTGGGCGTCGTGCGGTTGCTGGCGCGGGGTGGGGATTTTAATCAACGTAACTCTAAATGTCGCCTCTGTTTGCCTTGCCTTGGGGCCATTTGAGAGTTACAATTTCCGTGTCCTTGGGGGATGAGGCGGGGGCTGGCACCGATCGGCCACCGCCCCGCGACCGCCTGGGAGTGCCCGCTGCGGGGGGAGATGGGCGGCACCGGCACATCTTGATTTGTGGTTTGCACGAGATGATTCGTGTTGACTCGTCTGGCCGTCTTCCAAGAATGACGGTGGTGTCGCCCTGGTGGGCAACGTAATCCCCGCTCGAATCCGCCCTACTTTTCGGACGTCCAGGCAGGCTGGCAAGGTTCCTGTCTGCCTGGCTGGTCCCTGGAGATAAATTTTATGTACGAGAGATTTACCGACCGTGCTCGCAAGGTCATGCAACTGGCCAACCAGGAGGCACAGCGGTTCAACCACGAATACATCGGCACCGAGCACATGTTGCTGGGTTTGATCAAGGAAGGCAGTGGGGTGGCGGCCAATGTGTTGAAGAACCTGGACGTCGACTTGCGGAAGATTCGGCTGGAGGTCGAGAAGCTGGTGCAGAGTGGTCCGGACATGGTCACGATGGGCAAGTTGCCGCAGACGCCGCGTGCCAAGAAGGTGATTGAGTATTCGATGGAGGAAGCCCGCAACCTGAACCACAATTACGTG
>WVZU01000066.1:1191-17873 GCA_011772275.1 Planctomycetales bacterium
GCGGGGTGGTGCGGAGCGGGGGGGCGAATCGTCGGGTTCGTCCAAGGGTGGCAAATCGAAAACGCCCGCTCTGGACAGTTTCGGCCGCGACCTGACCGAACTGGCTCGTCAAAAAAAGCTGGACCCGGTGATTGGTCGCGAGCGGGAGATTGACCGTGCGATTCAGATTTTGTGCCGCCGCACCAAGAACAATCCTGTGTTGCTGGGCGAAGCGGGGGTAGGCAAGACGGCGATTGTCGAAGGGTTCGCTCAACGCGTGATCGAAGGCAACGTCCCCGAACTGTTATGCGACCGCCGGATTGTGGTGTTGGACCTGGCGATGATGGTGGCCGGCACGAAATACCGCGGCCAGTTTGAAGAGCGGATCAAGGCGGTGATGAACGAGGTTCGCCGCGCGAAGAACACGATTCTGTTCATCGACGAGCTGCACACGCTGGTGGGCGCCGGCGGGGCCGAGGGCGCGATCGACGCCTCCAACGTGCTCAAGCCCGCGCTGGCCCGCGGCGAGATCCAGTGCATCGGCGCCACGACGCTGGACGAGTACCGCAAGTACATCGAAAAAGACGCCGCGCTGGCTCGACGCTTTCAGGAAATCATCATCGACCCGACATCCAAGGACGAGACGGTCCAGATCCTCAAAGGCTTGCGGGATCGCTACGAGACCCATCATCGGGTGCAAATCACCGACGAGGCGGTGGAGGCGGCGGTGGAGTTTTCAGACCGGTACATCACGGGGCGCTGCCTGCCCGACAAGGCGATCGACGTGATCGACGAAGCGGGAGCGCGGGTCCGGCTGAAGTCGATGACCCGCCCGCCCGACCTGAAGGAAATCGACGAGGAAGTCGACAACCTGAACAAGGACAAGGAAGAGGCGGTGGCCAACCAGGACTTTGAACGCGCGGCCCAGTTGCGCGATACGGCGGACAAGCTGAAGAAAAAGAAGCAGTCCCTCACGCGCCAGTGGCGCGAAAAGTCGCGGGAGACCGATGGCGTGGTCGACGAGGAAGTGATCGCCGAAGTCGTCTCCAAGATGACCGGCATCCCGCTGACGCGGATGTCGACCGAGGACAGCAAGCGGCTGATGGAGATGGAAAAAGATCTGCACAAGCGGGTGGTCAGCCAGCAAGAAGCGGTCAAGGCGATCTCCAAGGCCGTCCGCCGCAGCCGCAGCGGGCTGAAGGATCCCAAGCGGCCCACCGGCTGCTTCATCTTCGCCGGACCGACCGGCGTGGGGAAAACCTTGCTGGCCAAGGCGTTGGCCGAGTTCATGTTTGGAGATCAGGATGCCCTGATCCAGATTGACATGAGCGAGTACATGGAGAAACACAATGTCAGCCGCCTGATTGGCGCGCCTCCCGGTTACGTCGGCTTCGAGGAAGGGGGGCAGCTGACCGAAAAAATCCGCCGCCGGCCCTATGCCGTGGTGCTGCTGGACGAAATCGAAAAAGCGCACCCCGACGTGTTCAACATGCTGCTGCAGGTGATGGAAGAGGGACGCCTGACCGACAGCTTCGGACGCAATGTCGATTTCCGCAACGTGATCCTGATCATGACGACCAACGCCGGAGCGGACGCGATCAAGAACGAATCGGCACTCGGCTTCCAGAAACCGAACGACGATGCGTCCTACGAAAGCATGAAAGAGCGGGTCAGCGACGAAATCGAAAAGGTCTTTCGACCCGAATTCCTCAACCGCGTGGATGACATGATCATCTTCCGCCACCTGACGCTGGACGACCTGAAAGAGGTGATCGATTTGGAACTGTCCAAGGTTCGCGAACGCCTGCGGGAACGCGGCTGGAAGCTGGAACTGACCGACGACGCCAAGTCGTTCCTGGTCAAGAAAGGTTCCAACCTCGACTACGGAGCTCGGCCGCTACGCCGCGCCATCGAAAATTACGTCGAGGATCCGCTCTCCGAAGAACTCTTGCGGGGCGAGTTCAAGGGCATGGACCTGATCGTCGTCGACGGCAAGAAAGGGGACGGCGGCAAGATCCAACGGCTGGAATTCCGCGGGGAAAAGTCCCAACCGGACGCTCAACCCGTAACCGCCGCGGCCGGCGAAGGCGAACCGCCCCCGGAAGGCTCGGATCCCTAACCGCCTGCCGGACGAACCCTGGGTGGTTTGTCCGCGGTCGATTTTCCAGCAGTCAACACGCGGCCCCTGTTCTTTGGGGGCTGACAAAGGGTGCCCACGCTTTGCTGGACCCGGCCCCCCCTTGCAAACCGGTTTGCCTGACCGGCAGATTCGCTACGTTGCACGCGGCGCGGATGCTAGCACGGCTGCTTCTGCCATCGCGACTATCGATCCGGCGCGAAACGTTCGATATCTCTTCTGGATCCGGCCCGCAAACTCTATACTCCCCGACCTGTGTCTAGCTCCAAAACCTTTTCTGCCTGCTTGCTCGCCCTGACCTGCCTCCCCTTGGCAGTCGGATGCAACTACGGTCCGCCCCGCCTGTTTTCCTGGACACCGTGGTCGGTCCAGCGGCAGGAGCTGCAGCGGTTTGATCCGTATCCGGACAACGACATCGGACCGGTGATGGAGGGTGTGCGGCCTCCCGACTTTCAGCAGCAGGTCAGCGAGCCGGTCCGTTCGCGTTGGCTGCAGTACTCGTCGCCGGGTGCTGCCTACTGAGTGCTCAGCCCTGCCGCACGTCGATCCGGTAGCCAACAGCACCCCATCGTCCGGCTGCATTTTGCACTTTGCGTAACACCTTAGCCGATTGCAGCAACTGGTTGTTGTCGCACGCCGCGCCTTTCCGGTTTCATGTCAGCAGCCCCCTGCTCTTCTNNGCTTTAGCACGTGGTTGAGCTCGCGTAAAACGAATGTCGCGAGCCCCGTTTACGGGGCTTCCGACTGTCTGACTTTAGCCTGGGCTGACTCGCGGCGGAACAACACGAAATCAAGCAGCACCACGCGTGATCGCCAGGGCTGAAGCCACCGCGGCCAGAAGGCCCGTAAACGGGCCTCGCCGGTGGGGTCATGGACATCATCACCCCGGCATAAATGCCGGGGCTCAGAGCTGGGGTGGCCTGCTCTTTAAAATGTAATTCCTGTGATATGAGAGTCGAAACGGCTCCAACGTATACTCGCATGCTGCCAAACAATTAAAATCGTGTAATGCACCCAGTCAGCAGCAGTTGAGGTCCGGAGGGGGTCGGGAGTCTTTTTCGCCACCCGTCCCGCTCTCCAGCGATGCAGGGTTTTTTCGTGGCGAAAAAGACTCCCGACGCCGTTAGGCCGACCCCGTTCGTCGTGAGGGCGTTTTGCGGATCGGGAGCGTAAGGGTTGGGTTTACCGGATGGGACCCATCGGGCATCTTTGGCCGGGGGGACTTATCCAGTCCAGCGACCGGCCCTCCCGACCCGCTGGCCGTCGCCTGTCCAGCGAAGCGGTAAAATCGATGCAATCCTCAACCGGCCCGGTTTCTCTCTGTGGTCCATCGTTTTTGATGGCGCAAGATGCATTTCCGGAAAGGTCGCGCTCTACAATAAAAGTATGCGAGCCAAAGCGTCTACCGAAACACTGGTCAGTATGTTCTGCCACCGCGCCGCGGCGGACGCGGATCGGCCGGCGTTTCTCTACCCCATGGGGGGCAGATTCCAGGAATTGACTTGGGAACAACTGCACGACCGCGCCGGACAGGTGGCCCTCCGCCTCGTGCAGATGGGCGTGCAACGGGGCGATCGCGTTGTACAAGTCTCGGAAAATTCGCTGGACTGGCTGATCTGTGACCTCGGCATCATGATGGCCGGAGGCGTGCATGTGCCGCTGCATTCGATGCTGTCCGGACCCCAGATCCTGGAACAGGTGCTGGACAGCGGCGCCAAGCTGGTCCTCCTGTCAAACGACCAGCAGGTCAAAAAGCTGCGCAAGCTCGCAGCGCAAATTCCACCCCACGTCCAACTCTGGACCCACCAACGCTGTTCATGGTGGCTGCGACGGCGTCTTCCCCTGCAGGAGTTCTTCGCAAACGGACCGGTCGGCAGTCGCGCTGATGTCGCCCACCTGCTGCAGGATACCCTCTCGTCCTTGTCGAGTGAGGATCTGGCAAGCATTTTGTACACGTCCGGTACGACGGGCGAACCGAAGGGGGTGATGTTAAGCCACGGGAACCTGGTGTTTAACACGCAGGGGACGCTGGAAGCCTTTGGTTCGTTGAAGGAAGAATTGCGGCTCAGCTTTCTTCCCTGGAGCCACGTTTTTGCTCGGACATGTGATCTCTACACCTGGATCGCCTCCGGGTCCCGGCTGGCCATCGTGGAAAGTCGTGAAAAGATCATCGACAACTGTGCGGAATTGAAGCCCACCTTGATCAACTCGGTGCCGTACTTCTACGAAAAAATTTACCGCGGCGCGGCCGCCAAGGGCGCTCTGGAAAAGCCACACGTGGCTCGGCGGCTGCTGGGCGCACGGATCCGGCTCTGCTGCAGTGGTGGGGCCGCTTTGCCGATCCACGTGGCCGAATGGTTTCAGCGACAGGGCGTCTCGTTGATCGAGGGCTATGGACTCACCGAAACATCGCCAGTGATCACGATGTGCACGCCAGAGGCGTACAAGATCGGTTCCGTCGGCCGGCCGCTCAGCGATGTCGAAGTCCGCATCGCCGACGACGGGGAGATCCTCACCCGCGGCCCGCATGTCATGCAAGGCTACTACAACAAGCCCGAGGCGACGGCCGAGTGCCTTCGCGATGGCTGGTTCTACACAGGTGATTTGGGCGAAGTGGACGACCAGGGTTTTCTGCGAATCACCGGGCGGAAGAAAGAAATCATCGTGCTGGCGACCGGCAAAAATGTGTCCCCCCTGGCGATCGAGTCCCGCTTGACCCAGGATCCGCTTGTTCTCCAAGCCATCGTGGTCGGTGACCAGCGCAATTGCCTGGTCGCCTTGATTGTGCCCGACCCGGACGCCCTCAAGGCCGAAATCAGCCGCCTGGGGATTCGCGTGTTTACCAAGAATCAGGCCGTCAATCATCCGCAAGTCCTGGAACTCTACCAGGACCTGATCCAGCAGCGACTGGCCACACTCTCGACCATCGAACAGGTCGCCAGGTTCAAGCTGATGGACCGGGGTTTTACCATCGAGACCGGCGAAATGACCCCCACCTTGAAACTGCGACGTGAACTGATTGCCGCCAACTTCGCCGAGGCGATTGAAACGATGTACGCAGATCTTTCTGCCTGAGCGACGGTTGGGGATCAGGGAAATGATGCAGGTACGGAAATGATGCAGGAGATAAGTAGCGCACGGCAATCGGCGCCGCCAGGCAGCCGCGCCGTGGGAAGTGATGGTACAACCCGCTTTTGGCGAACACCAATCCTGAACGCCTCCGGCTGCCAAAATGGCGAGAGCCCGAATGGGTCACAAACTAGGTATCCAGCGACGATACGTCTTTGCCTGGCCAGGAGGGGAGAGGACGCGATTTGACTTCCAGCGTATCGATCCAACGGTGCGCCTCGCATGGCGACGTCTGACGCGGCCGGGAAAAGACCTGGCCGGTCGCACAGCAGGTGGTTGGGAAGAAAGGCGGGGTAGGTGAAATTGGCTGTCAGAGTTGATAATAAAGCGGGACAGCCACCGCTGGGCGGCGGCTCGCCCTCGATCAGCCGCAGCCCGCGCGTGTGGTGAAATCGCCGCCTGAGTCGAGCTGCTTAAGGAGATGAACGTATGAAAACGGAACCGATCGACCCGATGGGTCCAGAGACCCCCGCCGTGGCAGCGGCCCAAAAATCTTTTGCCGAAACGGCCCTGGAGCTGGGTGGGAAGAGTGCCGACGAGGCGCGGCGGACCGGTGTGATCGACACGGCCGACGACCAGGTGGAATCCCTGTTCGCCGCTCAGTATCAAACCGTCAACAGCCCCGCTCATCGCGCGGTGTGGGATCGGCCGCTGCCGGTCCACCTGTTCCAAAGCGAGCAGCCCTCGGTACCGGAAGAGGTCCGGCGCGTGATGGACGATTCGCTGGAGGTCGTGGCGCGGCATCGGCGAGCTGGCACGCTGCTGGACCAAAACCAAAAAATTCCCGAATCCGTCTTAAGGGACCTGGCCGACGCGGGATACTGGGGTCTGCTGGTCAGCCGGGAATACGGCGGCAGCGGCGCGCAGTTCGCCGCTTTTGCCCCCTTCCTCACGCAGATGGCAATGTACGATCCCACCATTGCCGGCTTGGCCAGCGTGCACGGCTGTATCGGCGCGGTCGACCCGGTTCGGACGTTTGGCAATCCGGAACAAAAACAGCGATTCCTGCCCGACCTGGCCAGCGGCCGCAAGCTTTCGGCTTTTGCCCTGACCGAACCCTGGGCGGGCTCGGACCTGACCGCCTTGCGGACCCGCGCCGAACGAAAGAACGGACATTTCCTGGTCAATGGCGAAAAGCTGTTTATTACCAACGTGGTGCCGGGGCGGACCATCGGTTTGGTCTGCCTGATCGAGGACCGGCCGGCCGTGCTGATTGTGGACCTGCCAGAAGAGGAAAACGATCAGTTCCAATTGCGCAAGTACGGGCTCTGGGCGCTGAAGCATACCTACAACCAGGGAATCATTTTTCGCGATTTTCCCGTGCCGGCCGAAAACCTCTTGACGCCACCCAAGGGAGACGGCTTGACGATCGCCTATCATGGGCTGAACCTGGGACGCGTCTCGTTGTGCGCCAATGCCGCCGGAACCATGCGGCTGATGATGGCCAGCATGATTCCCTGGGCTCATTTCCGCCGTACTTACGGGGAATTCATTGCCAAACGCGAACTGGTCCAGCGGCGATTGGGCGCGCTGGCCGGCATGATTGTCGGCTGCGACGCGCTGGTCGCCTGGTGCGCCGGTCTGATTGACCAGGGTTACCGCGGCGAAATGGAGTGCATTGTGGCCAAGATCTTCGGCAGCGAGATGCAAAAAGACGCCGCCGTGGAACTGTTTATGAAGACGCACGGCGGCCGCAGCTTCTTGCACGGCCACATGTTCGGCGACAATGTGCACGAATTCCTTGCGCCATGCATCTACGAAGGAGAGGGCGAAATGTTGGGCATGGCGTTTTTTAAATCGCTGGTGAAAAACCACGGGCGGGAGTATTTCGAGCCGATTGGTCGCGCGCTGCAGCAAGCCGGGATCCGAAAACCCAACCTGGCGAACCCGGCCCACCTCTGGGCCCTCAAGGCCCCGATGCTCAATTACGGTCGCTGGTTCCTGGGACAAAAATTCCAGACCCCCGCCCGCGCCGACCTTCCCGATATGCCCCCCCACTTGAAACAACACGCCCAGTTTGCAGCCCGACGCTTGCAAAAAATGCCGCTAAAGATCAGTCAGACGATGAGCAAGCATCAGTTGGCGCTGGCCGATCGCCAGTGCCGGATGGCCGCCCTTTCCGCCAAGGTCCAGAACCTGCTGGCCATCCTCTGCACCACCCTCTACGCCGCTCGCCATGACGACGAAGTGATCCACGCCGCGGCCAACGTGCTGTGCCTCGATTTGACCCGCCAAGTCACCGGCGGCCACCCCAGCGACGGCTACTTCCGGGCCGTCAACCAGCTGGGCCGTACGGTCCTGGACGGCGGATTCCAATCCGTGGCCGGCGTCGACACGGGCGAGATTCTGATGAATTACCAGAACCGGTAGCGGGGCGACCCGCCAAACTGGACGCCCTGGCCAACCGAACGTAAAATAGAGTGAATTGACAGCTTGTCGCCACGGAAGTTAGACTGACCGCTTAGGCGGCCAAGCTGGGACAGCGAACCTGCCTGTCAGGGCCAAGCTCCATCTCTCCTCTTCCTCCTGCCAGGGAACTTTTGGTCCAAGGCGGGCACCTTTGCGCGGCGACAGTTTGGATTGGAACAGAGGAGTTTCGCGATGGCGAAAGTCAGCGCTGTGTGGGGCATTGATATCGGCCATTGTGCGCTCAAGGCCATCTGCTGCCATCTTGACGAAAAACAACCCGGCAAGATCGTTGCCAGCGCGTTCGACTACATCGAGTACCCAAAGATTACCACCCAGGCCGAAGCGGATGCGGTGGAACTGGTTCGGGAAGCGCTGGCGACATTTCTTGAGCGTAACGAGCTGCGTAAAGCGAAAGTCGCCGTCTCTGTCTCCGGCCAAAGCGGACTGGCTCGATTTATCAAACTGCCTCCCGTCGAGACCAAAAAGATCCCCGATATCGTCCGTTACGAAGCCAACCAACAGATCCCCTTTGACCTGGACGAGGTCATTTGGGACTACCAGCGGATGTTCGGGGGCAACGAAGAGGAAGGTTTCGCTCTAGAGACCGAAGTCGGCCTGTTTGCCATGAAGCGCGACCAGGTCTACGAGGAAATTGAACATTACCTGGCCACAAAAATCGATATCGATATCGTCCAGCTCGCCCCGCTGGCCATTTACAATTTCTTGATTTTCGACCAGATCGGCCAGCTCCCGCCGGAAGACGAGTTCGACCCGGAAGACCCCCCCGAATCGGTCGTCGGGCTGTCGATCGGTACGGAAAACAGCGACCTGGTGATCACCAACGGTTTTCGTGTCTGGCAACGCAGCATCCCTCTCGGCGGCAGCCACTTCACCAAAGCACTCGTCAAAGAGCTGCAAGAGACGTACGCGGGTGCCGAGGAGCTCAAGCGTCGAGCGACCGAGGCCGCGGACCCCAAGGCGCTCTACCAGGCCATGCGCCCCGTCTTTAAAGATCTCTTGACCGAAATCCAAAGGTCGATCGGATACTTTCACAGTCTTGATCGAGCGGCGAAGATTGGCCGAGTGCTGGCGATGGGGAACTCCATGAAGCTGCCAGGACTGAAACGCTACCTGTCACAGAACCTGGGGCAAGAGGTCGAACAGCTGGAATCGATGAACCAACTGACCGGCTCGGCCGTGATCGCCTCCCCCAGCTTCCAGGATAACATTCTCAGCTTCCCCATCGCTTACGGACTGGCTATCCAGGGTCTCGAGACGGCCCGGCTGAATACCAATCTGGTGCCGGTCGAGCTGGTACGGGACCGAGCGATCAATCGGAAGAAACCGTGGGCCGTTGCCGCTTCGATCCTCCTGGCCCTGGGCTGCCTGCTGAACTTCCTCCTCCTCTGGTGGCCCTGGTCGAAGGTGCGTATCGAGGACGACGAACGCTGGAAGACCGCTACCAGCGCGGTGCAGACCGTCGATGAACAAATCAAGTCGAATGAAACAGCTTTTGCCGAGGCCCAACAAACGTATCATCACAAGGTCGGTCTGGGGGATACGATCCTGGCACATTACGATCGTCGCGATAATTGGTTGAATCTTCTCAGAGCCGTCGATCAGTGCCTCCCGCAAAATCAGGGGGTGCGAGCCAGCGCTGCAGCGGCCCGTCGGCCGGCCTCGGACGATACGCCTCCCACGGCAGGGCAGCTGATGGAAAGCGAAAAGATCTGGTTGACCTCCATGACCACACGCCACGTAGACGACCTGGCGGTTTGGTACAGCGACGAAATCGAGGAGAAGTACCAAAAGCACGAGGAGGGGATTCAATTGAAGATCGAGGAAAGCGACGCAGCAAAAAAAGAAAAAAACGCTTGGGCGGACATTCTCTCCCCAGAAGAAGCCCAGGCCCAAGCCAAAGCGCAAGGCACAAACAAGAACCAGCTCATGCCGATGCAAGCCAGGTACGCCGCAACGGAAAAGCCTGGCGGGCCGGGATATATTGTCCAGCTGGCCGGCTACCATTATCACAACTCGCGAAAATATGCCTCCGACGACCACTTTGTCCGCCGAACCCTCGTCCATAACCTGCAGAACAAAAACATCTTGTTGCCCGATTCGAACGGCCGCCAAGAACCTGTTTCCGTCCAGCAGCTGGGTATCAGCCATCCCCTGGTGCTGAAGTGGGATCAGCCCGCCAAGGTCCTGCTGCCCAAACCGCCTGGTATGGGGGATGACGAGAAAAACGAGGCGACCCAATACCGCTTCGTCGTGCAATTCGCCTGGCAGCCGCAACCACCCACCGATAGCCCGCCAACAACCCAGGTCGCCACCACCCAAACGGCTCCATAACCTCCCACGCGGCGGAGGCCCGCCGGACCTCCGCTTAAAAAGTTGTCGTCATGGACAAAATCAAGCCTTACCTGCAAATGCTGAAACAGCACCACTTCTGGCTGTTGGCCGGTATCTGCGTGGTGGTCATGCTGTACTGCTGGAACACCGCCACCCAAGAAATCGAACAACAATTTTCGGCCAATAAGGTCAAGGTGGAAGGGGAATTTGGGAAGATCCAAAAGTTGAACAGCCGTGAGCAGTTCCCCAATCCCAAGTGGCAGGAAGCCGCCGTGCAAAAGGACAAGGAAGTCGTTCAGCAGATTGAGGCCGCATCCCAGCGGATCGTCAAGCGACAACAGCCGTCGCTGGAATGGCCGGCCGAGACGTTCAGCGAGGCCTTCATCGAAGTGGCCAGCAAAGAGTCACCAGCGACGTGGCCCGACCTAGCGATCGCGGAATTCAAACGTGCCATGCCAGATGAGGTCAAACGGCTCAGGAAGATCATCGATGCCGCCGACACGATCGATGACCCAGGTGTCCAGTGGAACAAGGAAGATTACGAGTACATCCAATCAGCCTTCACCTTCAGGATAGAGCCTGCCAGGCAGACGGTGATCAAGATGCGGAAAGTCTTTTGGGTCCTGGAGAGCCTGGCCAAAATCGTGGCCGTCACCAACGAAGGCGTCGAGGACAGATTCAACCTGCCGATCCATAACCTGGAACTCATGGGCGTGGGACCCGAACGCGCCAGCGTGGATGCCGGTGAATGGGCGGTGAGCGGATTGGAGGGGAAGGCCGACTTGGGCCAGGAACCCGAGGTCAGCGGTTATGATATTTGGCCCGTCCGCCTGCGGGTCCGCATGGATCTAAAGTACCTGAATCGCCTGCTGACCGCCTGCGCGAACTCCGAATTGTCGCTCGACGTGACAGGCGTCCGCTTTGAACATCTTAATCGATCGGTGGAGGTCGAGGTCGAAGAGCCTCCGTCCCGGCGGTTTAATGTAGGGGGCGGCTTCCGCGGTTTCGGCGGCGCAGGACCCCCCGTTCAGCCACGCGTGGCAGAAGCGGAAAAAGAGGAACCCAAACCGAGCGTGCCGTCACGCGGGACCCTGGTCGAAATTGTGGGCTTTGTCTACATCGCTGACGAACAATTGCTGAAGGACGAGCTGGCCAAGCCCGCACCGCCCGTTAAGGAGGCAACGCCCGTTAAGGCGTCAGCGCCCGCTCAGCCCGCAGAGCCCGCCAAGGCGGCCGCCTTCCAGCGACCGGACAGGCCACAGACAACAAAAACCTTCCGCCGGCCCGAGCTGGCGAGCCGGCCGGAAAACCGGCTCAGGTGCGAGCAGTCGTCATGAAATTCAGCCTGAAATTCCGCCGCAAGAATAAAGCCGAAGATCCGGAAAATGCGGTCGAAGAGACCGCGGCCACGCCCGCTCGGAAGGAAAAAAAGTTTTCCGGCGCTGCTGTCAAACGCTGGCTGTTCCTCCACGGAGAAAAGGTCGCTACCGGGGTCGTCGTGGCCCTCCTGGCTCTGATGGTCTATACGGCGATCGGTAAATTGGAACTCGACAGCAACCAGACGCCCGACGACCTCAAAAGCCGAGCCAGCCAGATCCGCGAAAAAATAGATAACGCGACTTTTCCCGCCGACAGCTTTCCCGTTCCCGACTTCAGCAGACAGGTAAAACAAAATTCTGTGAAACTCGCTGCCGAAAGTTATCAAATCCGCAACTTTACGGGTGACGAGCAAGGACCTTGTCGGCGCTGCGATCCGGAGATCTTGCCGCCCCAGCAACTGGAAATCAAAGCGGGCCATGGGCTCTTTTTTGTCGCGAAAAATCAGGTCGAGGAAGAAGAAAGTGACGAATCAGACAAGCAGCTCGATGCACGCGAGTTCACGCCGGAACTGACCAGCCAGCTGGGCGCCACCGCACCGCCCGAGGGCGCGCAGTCCATGGGAAAACGATGGATCGCCGTCAACGCCCTCGTGCCCTATCAGCAACAAGTGGATGCCTACGATAGCTGCTTTCTCCGCTGCCTGGGATACGACCGCCAGGAAGACTGGCCAAAATATACACACGTTAATGTCCGTCGCATCGAAATGACTCCCGATGCCGAGGAAGATTGGGATGAAGCGAAACAGTGGAGTGTGGATGAAAATTATCTTGCCAGGCTCCAAGACACCTGGGCCGGCCGCGGCAACGATCCCGTCCCCCAGAAATATCAAGTCGCCGGATTAATCCAGCCCTTGGGACCCTTGGCCGATGGTACGTGGAGCGGGTGGGCCAGCCATTCGCAATTTGCCGAATCCCTGCCGGATGACGATTCGACCCAGCCGCGCTCGGACACCACCCCTGCGGGAATGGGACCTGCCTGGCCCGGCGGAAGCAGACCCGCCGTTGATCCCACCAGGCCTCCCAGCGGGCCAAATTCCATGGGGATGGACACCGCGGGAACACCCGACACCGCAGAAGCGGCCCCCGCCACCCGTCCCCCGCTGACCAAGTTCAAACTGATACGTGTCTTTGATTTTGATGTCGAGCCGGGAAAGTCTTACCGCTATCAGCTGCAAATCGTTATCAAAAACCCCAACGGCAAATCCCGGGGTCTGCCGGCCTTCTACCTGGACAATCCTGAAATCAAAGATGAGGAACTGCGAGAATCGGAGTGGAGCCAGTCCAGTGGTCCAGCCTGGGTCCCGCTCGACGCCAACCTCTATGCCGCCGGCATCGTGCCCCCGACCGAAGACAGCCCGGAACCGGCAGCAGAGGTGATCGTCGAAATCCTCGAAATCGCAAAAGGCACGCAACCCGCCGGCAAAATGAGATTACACCGCGGCGAACCACTGCAAGGCGAAGCGCCCCTGCAATACGCTGACGTGCAGAGCCAGAAAGTGATGATCGACAAGCAAGGAAAAATCGACACCGAGTATACGCTGCTTGATCTGCGGCTACCCCAACCCACCAGCGTGGGCCCGCAAAGCCCCGCCGAACTGCTGTTCATGGACGACCGGGGGAACCTCGTCCTCCGCAATACGGTCGACAACGCATCACGAGTGGAGCGCTTCAAAGCGATCGAAAAGGTGGCCTCCTCCCAGCCAACCAAGGTGCCGGATACGCCAGAAACACCCCCGGCCGACAGGGATATCGATGAGTGGGAGGATAAGAAAAAAAGAAGACGCTAGTGGACCGTCAAACTACAGATGGTGTGTCAGCACCCCGGCTGCTGAGTGCCATCTTCGCGCGAAGGGACGGCGTATCCGCCTCAGGTCGGGCTTGAGCAGCCGGGGTGCTTCTGCACAGCGGATGAAGGCCAGCTGGGACGCGTCGCTGGGGGTGGGCCCTGTGCAGCGAGGCATTCAGTACAGAGGGAGTTTCCTTCCCAGCGGCTGATCGTCGTCGTCGGCAAAAACCAGGTCGAGTGCCTTGATTTCGAGCAGGTTGTCGCCTTCCAAGCGGAAGGGGTCGTCATCCTGGTCGCCTCCCGTGCTGCCAGTCCCGTAGAACAGATCCACCGTGTGCGTGGGCGCGGGACGGTGGGAAGTCGAACCGTTCAGGATTTCCAGTGGGGATCGGCTGTCGTCTTGGTCGCTGGAATCGCTCAGCAGGTTGTCTGCCGCGCGGCTTGCGAACAGGCCATAGGATCCGGTTCCCGTCAGCAGGTCGCCGCTACTGCGGGTTTGCAGGTCGTCGCGACTGGCCAGGCCGAGCATCATGTTGGGCGTGATGAATTCTCCCAACACGTCATGTTCGTGCCCGTACAGGTGTCCGATCTCGTGGATCAGGGTGTCGACCAGATTGACGCGATGCCAGCCGTAGCCGCCCGCGTCGGTATCGATCAGAATGCGGCGTTCCTGCGGGAATGCCAGTCCGACGGTGTTGCCGCCCAGCGGCATCACCTCGAACCGTGTCTCGGCAAGTTGCCGGGTGACCTCGGCGTGAGGCTCCCGCAGATTCCAGTGGGCAATCGCTTGTTGTACAAAGTTCGCTAGATCGGGTTCGGCCAGCGTCGCAGGATGCATGGCCGAAATGGGCATTGCATGCTGGGGAGCAATCTGCAGCGGGTTATACGTGACGGTACTGAAATACATGTGGTCGA
The DNA here is from genome assembly GCA_011772275.1 of Planctomycetales bacterium. Taxonomy (GTDB): domain Bacteria; phylum Planctomycetota; class Planctomycetia; order Pirellulales; family UBA7805; genus CS4-C045. The sequence goes on from WVZU01000066.1 coordinate 15,278, forward strand.
TCGTGACCGTCTCCTGGGAAGTCTGGCCACCTAAATTGGGGCCCGTATCCTGTAGCTTGACGATCACATCGCCAGACAGCCCAGCCGGGGCTCCATACAGTTGGAGGGAAGACGAGTTGATCGGCCCGATCAGAGGGGACCAGCTGCCACTATCCGGCTCCCAATCGCCATCGGCGTCGACGCCGTACACCAGCTCGAAGTCATCCGATTCGGCGTTGTCGCTACGAGACGCCAACACGTAGAAGCTTTGGGCACCCTCGACCGCATTGAATTTCCAGCGGTGGTCCATGTAGGTGATGCGATTGCTGGGCTTCCCGCCCGTGCGGTATTCCTGGATGGTTTCGACCGCTCCCCCCGCGGCCTCGGTGGCGGTGTAGTCCCCAACGGTGACATCTCCCGCGTACGTGATCTCAGCATCTGCGGTAAATGTCTGCAGGTCATCGTCCAGGATGTCCACCGTGGCACTGTCCGGCATGGCAGGCCGATAACCATAAGAGGCATCTTCGTCCAGCGTGACGACGACCGTTTCCGTCTGTTCCCCCACGCTGTTATTCAGTGGCACAACTTCTAGCACCGCGTCCGTGGAACCATCTGGAATCACCACCGAACCGCTCAAGGTTACGTAATCATCATCGGTGTTGGGGTCCTGGCCCGCCGTGGCGCTGCCGCTGACCGTGTAGTACACGGTCAGGTTGCCCAGGTTGCTGTTTCGCGAGAAAGTGAACGCCCCGTTGGTGGGCGCCGTGGGGTGCTCCTGGGCATCGGCCGTCGCCGTCACCGTGACCGGCTCGCGGAGATCGTAAATCGCCTGCTCGAAATGCAGGGCCTTGACGAAAACGCTGTCCATCAGCGGAGCGGAATTTCCGTTGCTTGGAGAGCGATCGGTATCCAGGACGCGGACCAGCAAATCTCCGCTCAGCGATAGCCCGTCGACGTCAATCGACTGGTCGGATGCTTGATTGATGGTCCCCAGCAGCGTCCAGCTGGCCCCTGCGTTGGTGCTGTATTCGATCCGAAAGTCATCGTCGCCTGCGGGCCGGGATGCGATGGCGTGAAAGGAAGAGACACTATCGAGGTTCGGAAACGAGAAATGGTATTCCAGGGCACTGCCCATTTTCGGTTTCTTGGCATTTCCCCCGACTTGCACCTCGGCTTCCTGCAACGTTAGCCCGCCTGCAGTGGGTTGAGGCGGGGTTGAGCTCTCGTCCAGGTGAGTGTCTCCGATGCTGCCGCTGGCGATGGTGCCCGGTTGGCCACTCGCAAAGCCATCAAAATTCGTGTCCGCATAAAAATAATCCAGGATCGCCTGATCGTTGTCGGTCACATCGACCGTCGCGGTCCCCTCCGTATGGCCGGCCGCGGAAACGGTGAACGTTACCGTCTGGGTATTGTCCACCAGCAGGTCGTCCACGGCATCGATGGGGAACGTGGCCTGCGCCTGACCGGCGGCAATCGTGATTTGGCTGGCAGCCACGGCTTCGCCCGTGTCGCTGCTGGCGATGGTGACGGTCAGCGCGTCGGTGGTACTGGAACTGCGCGTTACCGTGGCGGTGGCAGCCCCCACGCCTGCTGTTTCCTCAAAACTGCCGGGATTGATCGACAGGGTCAGCACTTCCGTGGTGGTAACCCCGAAGTCGTTGTTGGTGGCGGTCTCCGGGCCGACGTTCACCCGCAGGGGCACGTTGCTTCCGTCGTCGAGAGACGAGTAAACCAGATTGTCCAGCCAGGTGAACTGACCGGTCTGCCCCGCGGCCAGCACGTAGCTGATCTCGTTACTGGCCCGACTGATCGTCATCGTCTCGGCGACCCCCGTGCCGAGGTTGCCGGTGACGTATTCTTGCAACAAAGTGCCGGCGCTATCGTAAGCACGCAGGTGAGCGTAATCGGAAGAGTCGTCGGAAATGGCATCAACGCTGACGCTGTTGACATTGGAGGCGAAATCGATCCGCAGTTCGGCGTCGACCGTGTTCCACAATCCCAAATTCCAGGTGCTGGCAAAAACGTTTGGGCTGGTCGAATTGTAGGTCTCTGTCTGGGCGTAAACATTGCCATTGGCAATGCTGTTGCCAACGGCCGTCAGGGTGACCTCCGGCGTTAGGACATTGTTGAGCACGGTGCCGTTGGCGAAATTGTCCGGTTCCAGCGAACCGCTGATATTTTTCGGAAACGTCTGCTGCTGGCCGCCGCTATCTTCGAGTCGCACCAGGTAGCTTCCGGGTGCCACGGTGAACTGGTAACTGCCGTCGGCAGCAGACACGACCGATACCTCCCCGCCATCCAGGATCCCGTCTTCGTCGGAATCCAGAAACACGGTCACCCCGGCCTGGCCCGAGTCGCCGGCATCCGCAACGCCGTTCTGGTTCGCATCGTGCCAAACCGTACCCTGAATGGTGGCGTCATCACCGCGGATCGTTCCCGTGGCTCGATCCTGCCACAGTCCGGCGTTGACAGGGGCCTGGGGAATCACGACTTCAAACGTTTCGTCCGGCTCAACGGATAAATCCCCTTGAACCTCGAACGTGACGGTTTGGACCAGCGAGTTGGCATCGGTCGGGTTGGAAAAGGTGACCATTCCGCTGGCAGGATAGGTCACGAA
>WVZU01000005.1 GCA_011772275.1 Planctomycetales bacterium
CGCCGACAACCATTTGCTGCAAGCGGCTAACGTGTTACAGAAAATGAAATCCCCGGCCATCGAGAAAACGCGTTGGGCCCGATCAAGCGCTCTGCTTTAGATCGCCTCGCTGCCTCGTTCGCCGGTGCGAATGCGGATGCAATCTTCCATCGGCAAGACAAAAATTTTCCCGTCACCGATCTCACCCGTCTCGCCCGTCCGACCGCCCTTGATCACAGCATCGATCGTCGGTTCGACAAATTCGTCGTTGACCGCGATTTCCAGCCGCACTTTACGCAGCAAGTTTACCGAAAACTCGTGACCCCGATAGACCTCGGTATGGCCCTTTTGCCGGCCAAAACCTTGCACATCCATGACGGTTAAACGGAAGACTTCCACCTCGGTCAGAGCGGACTTTACGGATTCCAGCTTGCTGGGCTGGATGATGGCAACGATCAGTTTCATGATACCTTTCGCTTTCGCTTGCGTCCCAAAAACCACACCGGGGAGCCAACCCGGATTTCTCATAAGCCGTCTGCTAAGCGACAGCCCAAGCGGTATCTGGTTACGTTGGACTTCGCCATGGGATCCTCAACGTATCCTCCACTCGCATGACGTCAGATCGCGTTGGCTTCCTAGCCAGGCCAAGACTTAACGTCGCTGGCTACGAAAATGGTGAGCAACCCGGGCTCGATCTTAATCCGCCGACCAACGGACAGCAAGTCCGCTCGGGCCAGGGTCGCGAAGACTGATTTCAAGCAAATTCTGACCCCGCCGCGCTGCAAGACGGAAAGCGACACCCCGGCTTGAGCGGACTAGGCGGATTGCCCGCTCAAGCCATTGGGGTATCCTTCTGGCCCAGGCAAAGGCCGAAGACTGTCAACTCAGCGATGGCTGCGGGACGGGGACAAACGTTTCGTCCGCCACCATGCTGGGCGGATAGGCGTGCATGCCGTGTTCGCTGGCATCCAAACCCACCGCTTCCTCTTCTTCCGATACTCGCAGGCCGATCGTCAACTTGATCACCAGGAAGATGCACAGGCTGACTGGAAAGGCCCACAGGAAGCCGGCAGCGACACCCAAAGCCTGAACACCTAACTGTGCCAGACCTGCTTCGCTGCTGAACAACCCGATGGCCAGCGTGCCCCAGGCGCCACACACACCGTGCACAGAAATCGCACCGACGGGGTCATCCACGTGTATCTTTTCGAAGGCGAGACAGGAGACGACTACGACGACACCCGCGATGGCACCGGTCAACAAGGCCATCGCAGGCGACATGATGTCGCAGCCGGCCGTGATCGCTACCAGGCCGGCCAGGGCGCCATTCAAGGCAAACGAGGTGTCGGGCCTCCTGAACATGATCCAGGAAGTGATCATCGCCAACATCGCACCACCGGCCGCAGCCAGGTTCGTCGTGACCGCAATCTTCGCCAGGTCACCCCCGCCCACGGCGGTCGTGCTGCCGGGATTAAAGCCAAACCAGCCCAGCCAGAGAATAAACACGCCCAGGGCCGCCATGGGGATGTTGTGGCCCGGAATCGCCACCGCCTTGCCATCGGCCGTGTACTTGCCTTTTCGAGCGCCCAGCACGATCGCGCCGGCCAGGGCGGCCCAGCCCCCTACCGAATGCACAACGGTCGAACCAGCGAAATCCAGAAAACCTTTCCCCTCCAACCAACCGGCGCCCGTACTTGCCACCAGGCCGTTCCAGCACCAGCTGCCAAAAATCGGGTAGACGATGACCGTGATGCCGACCGAGTAGAAAAGGTACGACACAAACTTGGTCCGTTCCGCCATCGCACCCGATACGATGGTAGCCGCCGTGGCTGCAAACACCGTCTGGAAAATCAAGAACGCCCAGCCGAAGGCGCCAGCCGTACCGTTGGGGTCGGCCGCGTCAAAGGAACTGCCAGGCTGGGAAGCGTCAAAAAAGAAAAAACTTTTGCCAAAATACCCGCCGGTCAGGCCAAACATCAGGCCAAAACCGACCATCCAGAAAGCGATCGAGCCGATGGAGAAGTCCATGAGGTTCTTCATCATGATGTTGCAGGCATTTTTTGCGCGCGTAAAACCCGATTCGACCATCGCAAACCCCGCCTGCATGAAAAAGACCAGGAAGGCCGCCAGACACGTCCAGAGGACGTCCACATCCGCCAGAACACTGGAAACCGACGGCCCCTCG
>WVZU01000046.1:0-565 GCA_011772275.1 Planctomycetales bacterium
ACCGAAAATAAGCCCCCTTGCCGGAGCCTGGCTGTTGACGTGATCAGCCGGGGTGCTGCGCCGAAGGGCGCTTGGTCATTCAGGATACCTGGCACGGGAGGCGGGAACCCGGCCGCTAGAACGGCACATCTTCCTCGTTGGCCGCCGCGTTCAGTTCCGCGTTGGCGTCGGCCGGGTCTGAGGCCGGTGCCTGGCTGGCCTGTTGGATGACTTTGAAACCGGTCACTTCGGCGCTAAGAAAATATTTCACTTCGCTCTGCGGATCGCGCTGCCACTTACGACCGTTTAACCGATACGTTGCCTCGATTTCGTCGCCAACGTTCAGGTCGTCGCCCAGCTGGCAGTTGTCGCGAATCAGCTCCAGCGGAAGGTAACTGGTGAATCGTTCGTTGTCCTGTTCCAGAACAACCAGCCGTTTTTGAAAGCCGCTCTGACCGTACGACTTGGTCTCCTCGACCAGGTGGACCACACCCTGAACTTTCGCGTCGCTCATCTTGCCCTCTCTCCCACTAAACTTTCTGGCCCTTTTCGCGCGATTATATCGGGCCGGCAGCCTGGCATAAAG
>WVZU01000046.1:573-15791 GCA_011772275.1 Planctomycetales bacterium
TTCGCAAAATCTCGCGGGCCGCGTTACGCCCACAGGCGCCCATCACCCCGCCGCCGGGGTGACTGGCGGCACCGCACAGGTAGAGCCCCTCGATGGGTGTCTGGTGATCGGCCCAGCCGGGCACGGGGCGGAGGCTGTACAACTGCCAGGGCCACATGGCACCTTGAAAAATATTGCCGCCGGTCAGCCCGTAGGTCCGTTCCAGGTCCAGCGGGCTGAGGATCTGGCGGTGCATCACCGCGGCGGGGACGTTGGGGGCATAACGGGCCAGCAGGTCGATACAGCGGTCGGCGAACGATTCCTTTAGGTCGTCCCAATTCCCTTCGGCCAGGCGGTAGGGTGCGTACTGCACGAACATCGACATGATGTGTCGCCCCTCCGGGGCGATGGTGCGGTCCACGCTGGTCGGCAGGGTGATCTCCAGGATCGGTTCGGCGCTGGGCCGCCCATACTTGGCATCGTCATACGCCCGCTCGATAGTGTCCAACGAGGGCCCAATGTGAATCGTGCCGTGATGGTGCGGTCCGATAGCCGTGCCGGGAGCGGCCGTGAACTGGGGCGGTTCGGCCAGGGCCAGGTTGATTTTGGCGGAGGCGGACGAGTAATCGATACGGGCTACGGCTCGGCGAAAATCGTCCGGCAGGGCATCGGCGGGCAACATTTTTTCGAAGGTCAGGTGCGGGTCCACGCTGGAGGCCACACAGCGGGCGTCCAGCTGGGTACCGTCGTTTAGCACCACGCCGCGGGCTCGACCGTTGCTGCTCAGAATCTGACACACGGGCGCCTCGCGGCGGATTTCGACCCCCAGGTCCCTGCAGGCTTGGGCGATCGCATCGGAGAGGGCCCCCATCCCGCCCTGCACGTAGCCCCACACACCCCGCTTTCCCCCGGCGCTGCCCATGACGTGGTGCAGGAGGACGTAGGCAGTCCCCGGCGCGGAGATCGACGAGAAGCTGCCGATGACCGCATCGGTGGCCAGGGTCGCCTTGAGCACTTCGGCTTCAAACCAGCGTTCCAGGATCGGCCGCGCCGCGCCGACCAGCAGTTCGATCGCTTCCGGCAGATGATACTGCAGCTGGCGCAGCGTCGTCCAAGCCCTCCACAGCCTGGCCCCATCCCGCAACTTCTTGGCCACACCGATCTTCCGCCACCCGGCCGGCAGCGGCAGCGGATCGGGTGCCGTTTCGCTTAACAGCGGCTCGATCAGGCCCGCCACGCGGTCCAGCAGCGCTTCGTAGCGGGGAAAGGCCTCGGCGTCCGGCTGGCTGAATTTGGCGATCTCGCGCCGCGTCAAATCGGCGTTCGGACCCATGAGCAGGCTGCGGCCGTCGGGCAGGGGTGTGAAGGAAGACGGGTCTCGGGGGAGGATTCTCAACCCGTACTGCTTCAGCCGCAGCTCCTCGGTGATTTCGGGCAAAAACAGGCTGACGACGTAGGCGGCCGTGGAAACCCGGAAACCGGGCCAAAGATCTTCCGTGGCACAAGCGCCCCCCAGCACCTCGCGACGTTCCAGCACGCAGACCTTTCGGCCAGCCCGCGCCAGGTAGGCGGCCGTCACCAGTCCGTTGTGCCCACCGCCGATCACAATACAGTCGTAACGACTCACGGTTTCCTGGCGGTGGCAAGTTTCTGCAGGAGGTGACAGGGATCGCCAAAAGCCGTTTACCAACACGGCGACTCGGCACCCCCCGCTTGCTTTGACTCAAAACTGGATCGGAAAGGGAGGGAAACAAAAAACAGGAATCGACAGCGAGGCAAAGCCCAGCAGCCACCGTAGCGGATTGAGTTTGACCGTATCGTCCGCCGTGGGCGGATGATCGCCGATCAAGATCACCAGGATCACCATCAAGGTCCACTGGTAAGCGTCAAACATGACGATGGCCGCGATCAAGGCGACCAGGATCACGCGGGCGACGTAGCGCGAGGCGGGACCGAACAGGCCGTACAGCACATGTCCCCCGTCCAGCTGGCTGACCGGCATCATGTTGAGACCCGTGACCAGCATACCCACCCAACCCGCCATATAGATGGCGTTGACCTGAAATGTAAATTCCTGATTGACCGCTTGGGGTTGATTGTGTTGGCGCGCGTAATCTTGTTTGATCTGGTCCATGTCCCGCACCACGGGCATCAGCAGTTTGACCAGCAAAGGATCGCCGTATCCCCGCGGTTCCGGCGGCTGAGGGACCGGCTTGGCAATCATAATTCCCCCGATGACCAGTGGAATGATGAGGACCAGGCCGGCCAGCGGACCCGCGATGCCGATATCGAACACCTCACGGCGGTTGGCCTTGTAAGGGTCCATGCCAATCACCGCGCCCATGGTACCGGTGATCATGAACGGTATCGGGATGAAAAACGGGAAGCTGGCCGGGACGCGATGGCGGCGCGCGACAAGGAAATGTCCCATTTCGTGCAGCAACAGGGCACTCAGCACACACACCATGTAGATCACACCATCCCGCCAGTTAAACCACAGCACGCTTCGCCAGTTGGCAAACACGGGACCCGCCTCAGCGGCCGTGACGCTCTGGCCTTGGGGGTCGATAAACGTGTCGCCTGGCTGGACTTCGATCGGCCATGGTGAACCGATCATGGTGGGGAACCACTGGTAGCAGCCGGCCGCATAGGTGGACATGCAGGTCAGCCCAAACAGGAGCAACGGCAGACTTACGCGGCGACGGCGGCGCGGATGGCTGGGCGGGTGAGGCAACGAAGCCGGATGGATCCCAATGTCGCCCCCAGTCGCGTCCAGCGCCTGGCGCAACCGTTGGTCGACAGAAGGGTCGAAGGGAGGACCGGGGGCGGGGGGTGGNNGGCGACAGCATAGCAGAGCGCTAAAAAGCGTGCGACGCCGATTCGATCAGCCTCTGGGGTGGTCTTTTTTCAATCTATCGGGAGTCTTTGGGATTGTCTCTGAGGTCGCAGAAGGGGCAAACCGTGGCGGAAGTTGAGAAAGCCCCCTGACTCTCCCTGCCCTGCGCCCCCTTTCCCGCGCCCCTGCCCTGCGCCCCCTTCACCGAACCCCTTCACCGACCCCGACCCCCTTCACTCTGCCGGCCCTCCGCCCACATCCAGATCCTCATCCCCATTTGCTCCTGCGGGGCTGGCAGACAATTGTTTGTACTCGCCTTTCCGCCACCGCTCGATGTCCGTCTTGTAATATTTCGAAAACCGGCTTTCGCTCGGTCCGCCGGGCAGGTTGGTCCACGCTTCATCGCTGTGCATATCGGTGACAAAGTGGTAGCTGGGTGCAAAGGTGGATTCCCGAGTGGCGGTCCGCAGGAGGTGACCTTGAAAAGGTGTCGCAAAATTACCCGGCATCGCCAGTTCGCCGGTGTGAAACCCCAGCAGCCGGCCAGCCCGTTGGGTGCCAAAAAAGCGATTTGTAAAGCGGAACGTGTTCAGTTCGGACCAGGGCTGGTCCTTTTCGTCTGCCAACTTTTCGGCGGCGCGGCGAATCAGTTGGCCTTTGTCGCGATCACGCCACCAGCTGGAGGTCTCTTTGTGCAGCAGCCGATCGACAGCCGTGATGACCATGGTGGAAAAACCTTGCCGGCTGCACAGGTACAGCATCCGCCGCCAGCCAAACCCGCCGTGTGTGTCTTGGGGCTGGCCAAAGATCTCCAACAGCACGTGAAGGTACAGCTTGTGAAACAGGGATGCCTCATGGCTTTCGGCTGAATAGTTGCCGTGCCAGCGGCTGAGCCGCTGTTTGATTTCGCCTTCCGGCATGTGGGGCAGAAAAATGTTCAGGCACTCACGGGCGTGGACGCTGACCACGTCGTATTGCAGCCGTTGCATGTCCTCCAGCGTAGCCCGCTCCAGTTCGGCCAGCCGCTGGTCGATCCGCCGTTTGCGGTAATCGGGGATGGGCAGTGTCACCAGTTCGGGACCGCCGGGAGGATTGATGTTCTCGTTGGCCGTGGCCACAAAGCCTGCGGGCGGATCGTAGACGCGGGGCAAGACGCTGGAAGGTTGCAGGCCGCGCCAATGATTCTTGCGGTCCCAAGCCGGTAGCGGAATCAGGCCGTTATGTTTGGGGGCCCGCACCGGAAACCAGCCGCTGGCCTGCGAACCGATGTGGCCGTCGCGATCGGCGAAGACCCAGTTCAGCGAAGGCTGAGGATTGTCTCGGACCACCTCCATCGCTGCAGCGACGTCCTCACTGTGCGCAACGTCCAGCCAGGTCGCGATCGACCGAGCACTCCCCTCGTAATGACCGGCCCATTGCACGGCCAGGTAAAAGCCGGGACCGCTTTCGTCCGGATCGCCCTCCAGGGTCCCGACCTCGTTGGCATATACGCGGAGGGTCTCTGCCGGCTTGTCCTTCCGCTGAATCACCTCTTCGCGGACCTCAAAATCCAGCCACTTCTGCCCGCGGCGGTACTGCCAGCAGGTCGAACCGCCCGCTCGACAGTCTTCGATAAAATAGTCGCTGGTATCCCCTTTGACGTAGGTCACTCCCCAGGCCACCCGGTCGGTCCGCGCCACCCCAAAGAGGGGACAACCGGGCAAGGTGGCGCCCATGACGTAACGGTCTTCCCAGCCCAACACGGCCTCGTACCAGATGGCCGGCAGACGGTTGACCTCCAGGTGTGGATCGGATGCCAGCAAAGCCGCTCCGGTTGCACTTCGGCCAGGCGAGACGGCCCAGGCGTTGCTGCCAGCCAGACGCGGCAGGTCGGCAATCAACTCCAGGGCCTGGTCCGACAACTGGTGCGAAATTTTGACCTGCCTCAGCAACTCGAAATCGACCCCGTCCAGTCGCGGCGCGAACAATTCCCGCAGTCGCTGGTCGTCGGTGATCAACTGGATCAGCTCCAACAGCAGCCGCTCGCTCTGCTGCTGCCCCACCGCCAGGCCGCCGAAGCTGAGCAGGTTGCCGAGCAGCAGGACGGCCTTTTGCGTCCACGGTTCCGGCTCGAACCCCGTGGCCCACATCGGCAGGCTGCGGCCCGCGTCTTTCATGCCGTCGTTGACTCCCTCACAGTAGGAGGTCAAATCGCCAAAGGTTCGGTCATCCAGCTGGCGAGCTTCCTCCTCCAGCCGCAAATACAAGCCGGCCTTGCGAAAGAAACGGTCCGTCTCCAGGAGCTCGTCCGTATCAGCAATCCGGGCGGCCGCGGTCCCGCGCGCGATTTCACGAGCGAAAAGGATCTGCGTGGGGCGGTCGACGGCGTGCATGTAACCCAACCCGTACAGGCAGGTTCGCCACGAATCGCTCTGAATATGCGGCACGCCGTGCGGGTCGCGCGAGACGTTAAATCGGCGACGAGCGTATTTGGTGCGAACGGCTTTCATGCTCGACTGCGATGTTTTTACCGCAGAACCGATGGCGCGGTAAAGCTGGCCTGGGCCCGCCAGGCCTCGACATCGTGCAGTACGCGTTCCATCGCCTGCAAGGGGAACTGGCCATTGGCCTCGAAACTGCGTGTCACCTGGGCGCCACCCGCGAATGCCACCTGGCAATGAAACCGGTAGCGGCGTTGATCACGGCCCCACACCTCTAGCAGCATATACACAGCCCCCAGCGTCTCCAATCGTTGCTCAATCTGCTCGCGGCGATCTGGCGGGGCGGCCGTTCCGATCCCACCCTCATCCTCGCTTGCGACCGCCAAACGGACCTCCGGCCCGGCGGCCCCACGCTCGCCCCAACCCGCCGCCGCAGGCCTTGCCATCTGAGCAGAAGGGCTGGGGGAAGGGGCCTGGGTGAGCGGTCGAGCGGAAGAGGAGGCCAGGTCAGGGAACAGATGGGGTGTCTGCCCGAAGGTGTGCGAATCGAGCGGTGTGGTGGCTGGCGCCGCCGGAGGGGGGGCGGTCGACCAGGCCTTTCGGCTGTCGNNCCGCCCAGACGATTCCTCCCAGGACAGCCCCCATGATCAAGGCTCGGCACACGGTGTCACTGGCAGACTGCTGCATGGCGCGGATCATAGCCAGGGAGATTCCAGTGTCACAACGGCAATCTCACCTGCCCCCGATCGTCCCCGCCGGACCGCTGGCGGTCGGACTGCCGCGCGGGCCTTTGCTGCCCGCCGGCAGATCCCACGGTGCGAACCGGCCAAATGCTGGCGCGCCTGGGCCAGGCCTTGCCAGCCTTCCACCTGAAAGGGTGGCGACCAATGGCTACAATGATGGCATGATCAGCAAGCAGGCTATCTATTTAGACCATAATGCCACCACACCGCTGGACCCACGCGTGGCCGACGCGATGCGGCAGGCGGCGGCGGAAAGTTTTGCCAACCCGGCCAGCCAGCACGGGCCCGGCCGCCAGGCCCGCCGAACAGTGGAGAGGGCGCGCCAGCAGATCGGCCAGTTGCTGGGTGCCGACATGGGCGGCGGCGGGGCCGATCGGCTGATCTTCACCAGCGGGGCCACTGAGGCGAATAATCTGGCCCTCCGCGGATTGGCCGGCCAGCCGCCCGGCCGCTTGATCATTTCGGCTATCGAGCATCCCAGTGTGGTGGGGACGGCCGAAAATCTCCATTCGCTTGGCTTCGAAATCTCCCTCTTGCCCGTCGACGGGGACGGCATCGTTCAGGTCGATGCCCTACCAGCTCGGCTGACCCCCGACACGCGACTGGTCAGCGTCATGCTGGGAAACAACGAAACGGGGGCCTTGCAACCGATTGAGAGGCTGGCCGCACATTGCGCGGCGGCGGGCGTCCCCCTGCACACCGATGCCGCGCAGGTTGCCGGCAAGCTGCCGATCGATTTCCGGAATTTGGGCGCCACGGCCCTGACCTTCACCGCCCACAAGTTCCATGGCCCGCGGGGGGTCGGCGGGCTGCTGATCCGTGACGGCACGACCCTCGCACCGATCCTGTTCGGCGGCTTCCAGCAAGGCGGGCTACGCCCCGGCAGCGAACCGGTCGAACTGGTCGTGGGGATGTGCGAGGGACTGAAGCTGTGGGACGAGCAGTCTGCTGAGCGTCGGTGGCGGATTGCCGATTTGCGGGATCGTTTCGAGCGGCAACTGCGGGCTGCCTGGCCGGCGGCGGTCGTCCATGCGGCCCGCGCTCTGCGGCTGCCGCACACCTCCTGCATCTCCTTCCCCGGCCTGGACCGCCAGGCTCTTTTGATGGCACTCGACCAGGCCGGCGTGGCCTGTTCCACCGGCAGTGCCTGTGCCAGCGGGTCGTCCGAACCATCCCGCGTCCTGTTGGCTATGGGCTGTGAACGGTCGATCGTCGACAGCGCATTGCGGTTCAGCTTGGGGGTCACGACGACGGCCGAGGAGGTCGACGAAGCGGTTCGACGTATCTTGCGGGTGTTAAACCGGTTAGGGGATCGCGGCCAGCCGCCAAATCGGTCCGAGCTGCCTCCCCTGGAACGGTCGCAAACGGTATAATGCCGGTTTATCAAAACTGGCCTCTCCCCCAGCCTTGCATGGCAACTGTGAGGCGCCTTTAGCCCGGACGGAGCCACGGTGACCAACGGAGTCTTTAGCATCCCCTTCCCACCGCTTTCTGGCGGTATCGCAGCGGCGACAACCACTGGCCGAAAACGGTGCGGGTCACGATCGGCAAGCTTTATCGTCGGTCCGGAAAACCGCCTGGCGCGCATCGCCGCAGAGACCTTTCTGCTGCCTGCCGGCAGCGAGGCGGCTTTCCATCCCCTGGTGATCTACGGCCCATCCGGTTGTGGAAAGTCCCACCTGACTGCCGGCCTGGTCGCCATCTGGACCGCACGTTACCCCCATGCGCATGTCTGGTACATCCGCGGCAGCGGGGATCTTGCTCGCAGCGACAAAAGTCGCCAGGCCGGGATATCTCAAACGGAAAATGAAGATCGCCTCGCCGAGTTCCCGCTGGCAAACCGTGCCGGACAGGAACCCCAACCGGAAAGGATGGGCCCTCCGAAAACGAAGAACCTGCTCAGCCAGCAGGACGTTTGGCGGCCGACAACATTAATTGTCGCAGAAGACCTGGACCGCTTCACGCGGCAGCGGTCCCTCCAGCGACAACTGGAATCCTGGATCGACCGATTACAACGGATTGGCGGCAAGCTGATTGTCACCGCCAGCACATCACCAGCGGCGCTCAGCCACCTCTCCCCCATGTTGCGTAGCCGGCTGGTCGGTGGTCTGGTGATTAACCTGACGGCACCCCAGCAGGCTGCCCGGACGGCGATCGTCCTGAACCAGGCTCGACTGGCCGGGATCAAACTCACCGAAACCGCTCTGCAGGAAGTCGTTCGACAGCGTAGGGATGCATCGGTCGCCAACCTGGTTGCCACTGTCGACAGGCTGGCCCAGGCGACGGCACCGGATGCATCGGGCGTCGTCGACCAACGGGCCGTCTGCCAGTTTTTCTGCCTCGAACGGGCCCCTGGCCGGCGGCCGGAACAGATCCCGATCCACCGCATCCTAACCGTGGTCGCTCGACAATACGGCTTAAAACCGGCCGATTTGCGGGGACGCAGCCGGCGGCGGGGCGTCGCCCTGGCACGCAGCATGGCCATGTACCTCGCTTCGCGACATGCCCACCACAGCCTGAAAAAAATCGGTCGTTCTTTGGGCCAACGCGATCACACCACTGTGATGCACAGCTGCCGCAACATCGAAAAATCGCTTGCCTCAGACCCCGCCTGCCAGAAGCTGGTCCAGGAACTGGTCACAAAAATCGAATCACATCCCTGAGACCAAAATCCAGCCCATCAGCGGAGAAACTGGGAAGAGCAAAAAAATCAAACCAAAAAAGCGGCTCTGCAATCCGAGGACTGGGTAGCTGGTGGAAAAACTGTTGACGACTGTTGCTCGAAGACTTGTTTACCAACAACCCGATCGGAACGCCAAATCACAGAGTCGCGTCCCCCACATGTCACAGACTGGCAATCAACACAAATCCTACGGTTTATCGACAACTTGTGCTCGGCTGAAAAAAACGCCAAACCGGCTCCTGACCAGAAGTTCCTTTCCCAAAGACCGTAGCCATCGATTCTGTTGGGGGGCCTTCTAATACAACTGTAAATAAAAATTTAATTAGTAATAACAAGAACGTAACACTTTAGCCGAATGGTAACTGAAGTCGTGAGACTCCAGTCGCTTGCCTTGGTTACCGCCTAGACTATCCGAATTCTCACGAATTCGGCTACATTAGGTCGCGCGGTCAGTCGGCCAAAGTGTTACACAAACACAACAATTCAAAACGGCCTGTGGTCGAGGTAAGACAAGTATCTGCCGCCACCAATCCATGATCGCCATGACGGACTGACCAAGGGATCCGGAGAAGAGATCAAAAGAAGAAGATCAAGAAGAAGAGATCAAAAGAAGGAATGTAGTCATGAAAATCAAGTGCAACCGAGCCAAGTTTTCCGAGGCTTTCCAAACGGTGGCCTCCGTGGCCCCCAGCCGCAGCCCTAAAACGATTCTGCAGAACGTCAAACTGGATGTGCATGGTGGCGAAGGGGTCCTATCGGCGACTGACCTGGAAGTGGGAATCCGCTGCACCGTGCCGGAGGTGGAGGTACAAGTTGAGGGGAGTGCCGTCCTGCCGGTCACCCGGTTTGGGGCGATCCTGCGAGAAGCGCCTGACGAACAGCTGGAGCTGGAAGCGGACCCGCAGGGGACGCGCGTGTTGGGGCAGCGGAGCGAGTTCAAACTGCCCAGCCAGGACCCGGCCGAGTTCCCGGATGTGGCCACGTTCGATAGTGACAAGTTTCACGAGGTGCCCGCCCGGTTCCTGCGGGAAGTTATTCGGCGGACCATTTTTGCGACAGACACTGACAGCAGCCGTTATGCGTTGGGGGGCGTGTTGTTCGAACTGACCGAGGACCATTTGACGGCCGTCGGTACCGACGGCCGCCGGCTGGCCAAGATGGAAGGCCCGGCATTGGCGGTTAACGGTCACCATACGACCGATCAAATGACGATCGTGCCGACACGCGCATTGCAATTGATGGAGCGGGCGTTGAGCGACGGGGATGCCGAAATCCAGCTGACCGTCCGCAGTAACGATCTGCTGGTTCGCAGTCCCTGGGTCACGATCTCCACCCGACTGGTCGAAGGCCGATATCCAAAGTGGCGGGATGTGTTCCCAGCCTCGAAGGATGGTGTGGCCATCGAGCTGCCGGTAGGACCGTTTTATTCGGCCGTCCGGCAGGCGGCCATCGTGACCAGCGAGGAGAGCCGTGGCATCGATTTTAAGTTTGGTAAAGGCAACGTCACGCTGGCAGCCCAAACCGCTGACACCGGTCAATCGCGGATCGAACTGCCCATCGGTTACCAAGGCGACGAAATCACCATCATGCTCGACCCCAAATACATCAACGATTTCCTCAAAGTCGTGGACGTAGATAAGACATTTACTTTGGAAATCCGCGATGCGAAGAGTGCTGCAGTCTGCAAAACGGACGACGGCTATGGCTATGTGATCATGCCCATGGCGCGGGAAAAATAAATGGCCTCTACCATGAAACCGACCGCTGCTGCCGGAAGAAACAGGCGCAAGCCGACCGCCCGAGGTCTGCAGCCAATCGGCAACGTGGTCAGCGAACTGATGACGCGTCACGGGATCGGTCGGCAGCTGGCCGCCCGACAGCGGGAGGAGGCGTGGCAACAAGCGGTTGGTCAGCGGTGGGCTGCGCATACCCGTTGTGGCAGCATCTACCGCCGCCGCTTGGAGGTGATCGTCGCCAGCTCGACACTGATGCAAGAATTAACCTTTCAAAAGCAGGAGATTTTACAGCGCTTACGCGAGAACGCCCCTGAGCTTTTGATTGAGGATATCCGGTTTAAACTGGGCGCCGTTTCGTAGACCGACAAGACAAGCGGTTGGCCATCTTTTTTTGGGTCGGTTCGGGAACCCTTTGCGATCCCCGCTCGAAGACCTGGAGAAGAAAAAAGACTTGCCAACCCTTTGTCTTTCCTTCCCAAACCATGAACCCCCAACCCTATGACTGACGAAGAAAAACCTGGCACAAATCGAAAAGGTGCACAGCAGCCGGATGCGGTCGACGGACCGGAATCGTTCGGTTTGCGAGGCGGCGAGTACACGGCGGAAGATTTACAGCATCTATCCGACCTGGAGCACGTCCGCGAGCGCCCCAGCATGTACATTGGCGACACGACGGCTCGCGGGTTGCATCACCTGGTCTTTGAAGTCGTCGATAATTCGATCGACGAAGCGATGGCCGCCTTTGCCACGAAGATCAGCGTGACGATCAACAACGACGGCTCGATCACCGTCGAAGACGACGGACGAGGGATCCCTGTCGAACGCCACGATCAACTTTCCGAGGAACTGGACCGCGAGGTCTCGACTTTGGAAGGCGTAATGACCGTGTTGAAGTTCGGTGGGAAGTTCGAAAAAGGCGCCTACCAGACATCGGGTGGTCTGCATGGGGTGGGGGTGACCGTGGTGAACTTCCTCTCGCAGTGGTGCGAAGTCGAGGTGTACCGCGACGGGCACGCCTATCAGCAGGAGTACGAGCGGGGCGTGCCGCAGGGCGAAGTTCGCAAGATTGGCAGCACCAAGAAACGGGGTACCAAAACCACTTTCAAACCCGATTCGCAGATTTTCCCCAATACCACGTTCGTCTACGACACGCTGCTCAAACGGTTGCAGGAACTGGCCTTTCTGAACCGCGGTGTGCGGATCGTATTTTTTGACGAACGGAACCATTCGGGTGACGAGTTCTGTTACGATCGGGGGATCATCGAGTTTGTAGAACATTTGAATCGCGCCAGTGAACAACTGCACGAAGATGTGATTTACATGTCGGGCGAAACCGAGAGCGTCGGTTACGAAATCGCCTTGCAGTATTCGGGGGAATATACAGAGAACCTGCATTCCTACGTCAATAACATCCATACCCACGAGGGCGGTACGCACGTTTCCGGATTCCGGGCGGCACTGACCCGGTCGCTGAACAACTATGGCCGCAAACAAAACCTGTTCAAAGACATTACCCCTTCCGGCGACGATTTTCGGGAAGGGCTGACGGTCGTGATCTCGATGCGGGTTCCCCATCCGCAATTCGAAGGGCAGACGAAAACCAAGCTGGGCAACAGCGAAGTAGAAGGCATAGTGACCTCGGCGATGGGCGACTTCCTCAACAACTACCTGGAAGAAAATCCCAAATCGGCCAAGACGATCGTTCGCAAGGGTATCCTGGCCGCCGAGGCCCGCGAGGCAGCCCGTAAAGCCAAGGCCCTCTTGCGCGACCGCAAAGGTGTCCTCTCCGGTGGCGGCCTGCCTGGCAAGCTGCGCGACTGTACCAGTAAAGAGGTCGACAAGTGCGAACTCTACCTGGTCGAAGGCGATTCGGCCGGCGGTAGTGCCGAAGGAGGGCGGCTGCGTGAATACCAGGCCATCCTCCCTTTACGAGGAAAGATCATCAACGCCTACAAGTCCCGCGAAGATAAAGTGCTGGCCAACGAAGAGGTCCGCAGCATGATCTCGGCGGTGGGGATCGGCATCGGCGAGGACCAGGATCTATCCAAGCGGCGTTACGACAAGATCGTGATTATGACCGACGCCGACGTGGATGGCTCGCATATCCGCACCCTGTTGCTGACCTTCTTTTACCGGCAGATGTACGACCTGGTCAGCCAGGGAAAGGTCTACGTCGCTCAGCCGCCACTGTTCCGCGTGCGGCAGAAAAAACACACTTACTACGTGCAGACCGAAGAAGAGATGAAGACCCAGCTGCTGGAGCTGGGGCTGAAGAATGCGAATTTCGATCCGCGCGACGGCCGCCAGATCCAGGGCAAAGAAATGGAACAGCTGTGCCGTGCCCTGGCTGCCCTGGAAGAACCGCTGACTGCCCTGGAACGACGGGGCATCAGCCTGAGGGCCCACGGGATGCGGCAGGATCCGGGAACCGGCAAGCTGCCGGTATACCATGTCTTCCTCGGCCAGCAGGATCACTGGTTCACCGACCGCGCGGAGTTGAACGAGTTCGTGCAACAGCAGGAAAAGGAAACGGGTGGCGAACTGGAAGTAGGAGAAAAATTGGATTCAGGCAACGGCAGCCCGGACGCGGCCAAGCGGCTGCACATTGTCGAATTGAATGAGGTCCGCACGATCAATGCCCTGCTGGCCGACCTGCGGGAAATGAGCTTCGAACTGGACGCTCTGCTGCCGCAGGAGCGGACCGGCACCGAGGAAGCGCGTTACGTCCTGAGGCGCGGCGAGACGGAAATCGGCCTGGAAGACCTTCGCGGCCTGTTGCCGGCAGTCCGCAGCGCCGGAGAAAAAGGACTGCAGATCACCCGCTTTAAAGGCCTGGGGGAAATGAACGCCGAAGAGCTGCGCGAGACAACGCTGGACCCCGTCAATCGCACCCTGCTACAGGTCACCATGCGGGACGCTGGCGCGGCAGACGATATCTTCCGCGTCCTGATGGGCGATCACGTCGAACCCCGTCGTGAGTTTATCGAGAAACATGCACTGGATGTCGACAACCTGGACGTGTGACGACCGCTCGGGAACGTGGATCCCCCAAAACGGACCTCTTGCTCCAGCGGTGGGGAAACCGGTCCCAGGCGGCGGGCACCCGCAAGAGGGGCGTTGCGAATAGGGCGAGCGGCCGCTTTAAAAATCGCCCCTGGCGGCCGGCGCTTTTCCCAACGCCGCCCCCTCCCACGGTTCGGCCAAGATCCCCTTGGGGTCAGATCTTGAATAGTGAATAGTGGCCTGGGGGGCGGCGCTTGTACAAGTTGTCTAACAAATTAGCATGACTGATTTTAGCTTTCGTTGCCACTGTCCACTATTCACTATTCAAGATCTGACCCCAGGGTGCGTGACCCCAGGGTGCGCGTGACCCCAGGGTGCGTGGTCACCCCTATCCCCCCCCGGTATCCTAACACGCCCTGGCAACTGCCTTGCGACCCCATCAGCCGAAGGAACCTACCATGTTGGAACCAGGCAACAAAATCCTGATCGCTCATCGGCGGTTGTTTGAAAAGGACGAACCGCGATTTTTCGTGGGCGAAGTCTTGGACTACCAGGCAGGGATCGTCAAGGTCAGCGGCTATTCGTTTGTCCGCGAAATCACCAGCGGCAAGCTGCTGCGGAAAGATGATCCGCGGATCAAACTGGTCTCCATCACCTCGGGCACAATGCTGCTGTACCAGTTGCCTGACGACACAGAGGTCAGCGCGGTGAGCTTTGAGTCGCATGATAGCGACACGATCCTCACGGACGGTAAGCATGTGACGATGAACATGTCCGAGCGGCCGCACAGCGGGCATTTGTAGGATAGCTCAAGCGGAAACGTTGCCGCTGGGCCGATCCGCCCCCGCCTCCCCCCACGGCCCCCCTTACCGACCACGCGGGGAAGATTTCTGGAGAGAAAATCTGCCGGACAGGCATCCTTTGCCGTTGTGACGCGGGCCCATCACGGACGGGATGGGCCGTCCCAGGACAAACACACCGCCTCCCCAGGCACTGCAGCAATACGTCCCGGTTCCCGGGCCTGGCGAACGTCGCCCCAACCGTGCACCAATCACAAAAACGGCCGCAGCTCGGATCCCCTTCCGCTGCGGGACACGTTAAGCTCTGCCAAACTGCTGGTCGGTGACGGAAAACTTTTCGTTCCTCACGGATTGGCCAGGCTGCGAGGGCTCTCCCGTTGCAGCAGTTCACCAATCTGCCGGAACTCGTCGGCCAACACATCCAGCACATCATCAACGCTTAACAACCCCACCAGTGCGCCCTGGGCATCCACCACTGGCAACCTTCGGTACGGTCCGCTGCGCATCACGCCCAGGGCGGAGTCCAGCGATGTGTCTTCGCTGATCGTAGCCGGCACGCTGGTCATCACGTCGCCGACCCGTGTCTGGTAGCCGTCCAGGCCGCCGGCCAGGACCCTGAGTGTCAAATCCCGGTCCGTGAGGATCCCGATGGGCATTTTGTCTTCGTCCAAAACCAACAGTGTGCCCACATTCCGGTCGCGCATCCGAGCCGCCGCATCCCGCACCGACTCGTCGGCGTCCGCCAAATCGACTTCCCGAGTACAAAATACGCCAGCAGACATGTCACACCCTCCTCCCCTGGAATCTTGCCACTTGTCTTACTTCACCACCCCCCAATATACCTGGAAAAAGCCAGCAATCCAGATGTCCCCTCTGCCTGCCACCAGGCAGAGGGAAAATGGCGGAGCGGCGCCAGGTTGTGGGGAGGAGTCACGTTGTCGAGCCGATCTGCATAGTGGCGCAGAAGCCAAAGGCCATGGACAAACGATCGCCGAAGAAATAAAGTGTGAACCACCGC
>WVZU01000339.1 GCA_011772275.1 Planctomycetales bacterium
TCGATTGACGATTGTTGATTGATGATTGTTGATTGTTGATTTTTGAAGGGCAGAGTCAGGTTGCGGAGGGACGTCTTTTGTCATGGGACGTCCCCATGGCGACGTTCGCCATCAGGCACAGGACCCGGCGGGGGCGGCGGGGGCGGGGGCGGCCGGCGGCGGCCGGCGGCGGCGGGGACGGGCGGGGACGGGACGGGCGGGGACGGGACCAGATCAGGTCAGGTCAGGTCAGGTCAGCTTGCCGGCGGTTCGTTCTGAGGCGCGGCGTTAAACAAGGGCAGGAACTCGAATCGGCCGCCGTCAAAGAGCCCCTGGTCGCTGAGCTTGATTTCGGGAATGACCAGCAGGGCCATGAACGAGAGGGCCATGAACGGCGCGCGGAGACAACTGCCCAACTCCTTCGCTCGACGATCCAGCCGGGTGTATTGTTCGGCAACCTCTGGATACGGCCGGTCCGACATCAGGCCGGCCACGGGCAGTGCCAGCAGGTGATGCTCGCGACCGGTGGCCAGGGCCAGCCCGCCGCGGGCTTGAATCACCAGGTTCACGGCCTGGCACAGATCGTCGTCGTTGGTGCCCACCGCGACGATATTGTGGGAGTCGTGAGCCACGGACGAGGCAATCGCGCCGTGCTGGAGACCAAAATTGTGAATGAACGCGATGGCCGGTGGGGCGGTTTCATAACGGCTGACGACGACCAGCTTTAAAAGATCGCGCTGGGGGTCGGCGACCGCCAGCCCATCTTGGACCGCCACGGGAAAAATCTGGCGTTGCGTCACCAGTTCTCCGTCCAGGGCCTGGATCACATTGACTGTTTCCGCACCTTCCGGCAGTCGGCACTTGAATTGATCCGGGCTCAACGGCGTCGCTGCAAACTTGTTGATCGCCGCGGGCGCCACCTGGTCGGCCGAGGCCGGTGGGTCGCCGATGACGGACCGGCCGCGGATCACCGTTTGCAAGACATTCCAGTCCTGCAAGTTATCGACTTCGATGAAGTCCGCGTCGTCTCCCACTCGCAGCAAGCCGACGTCCAGGCCGTAGTGCAGGACCGGATTGACACACGCGGCCCTCAGCACGTTCATCAGCTCTACACCCCGCTGGACCGCCCGCTGGACCAGTACGTTGATGTGGCCCTCCACCAATTCGTCGGGATGCTTGTCGTCGCTGCACAGCATGCATTCCTGGGGGAATTCGTCCAGCAGCGTGTAGAGCGCCTCGAAGTTTCGAGCGGCCGAACCTTCGCGAATCAGAATCTTGGCCCCGCATCGCAGTTTGTCCAACGCTTCGGCCTTGCTGATGCACTCGTGATCGGTCGAAATGCCCCTGCCAAAATACCGGGCCGCGTCCGCGCCCCGGACACCCGGCGCGTGACCATCAACCGGTTTGCCCCGATCCAAGGCCGCCTGAATCTTGGCCAGCACTTCCGCATCGCCGGCCAACACCCCGGGATAGTTCATCATCTCGCTCAAGTAACATATCCGCTGGTCATCCAATAGCTGGGCGACTTGCTGAGCGTCGATGGTGGCGCCGGCCGTCTCAAAGATGGTCGCGGGAACACAAGCCGGCGCGCCAAAAAAAATCTTTAGCGGCCCGCGTTCGGCGTTTTTGAGCATGTAGCGGACTCCTTCCACGCCCAGCACGTTACCAATCTCGTGAGGATCCGATACCGTTGCCACCGTACCATGCTGGACAGCCGCGCGGGAAAACTCGGCAGGGGTCAGCATCGAGCTTTCGATGTGGACGTGCGCATCGACAAACCCGGGCAGCAAAAAGTTGCTGCCCGCTTGATCGGTTTCTTCAATCGCAACAATCTTGCCGCCGCTGACGCGGACGGTCGCCGCAAAGATCCGCTGGTGGACCACGTCGATGAGGTTGCCACGAAATTCCTGCACGATTCGCTTTCTGCGTTGGCCTGCGAAGTTTTTTACGCCCGCTCATCGCGGGATGGGGTGTTCCAGCGGATCGGGGCCAGCGACGAGATGTTCTGCCAGGAATCGCCCAGCAGACGCTCGGACCGACTGCCCGGACGCTGACCGGAAATACCTGGTGGTCGCTGCCCAGCAAGCACCAGGCCTGGCCAACGGGCCGCTGCCAAACCGGCCAATCCCCCCCCTCCCCTTTCCCCCGCTTTCGCTGCGGTCCCCACCAGCCAGCCTGACCTTGCTGGGGACCTTTAGATCGATGATTGACGAATGATGATGGTTGATTTGTGAACGATTTGTGGAGGGATTTGTGAAAGATTTGTGAAAGACAGGCCGGGCTCGCACGCGCCTGTTTTTTACTTCGCAAATCAAGAATCGTCAATCCAAGACGTCTGTCGAGCGGGGGCCCGGGCGGCAGGCGGGGGAGATCCGAGCGACGACGCACGACCTTATGCTTGGGTCAACTTTGCCGATTGGCTTAGTCTTTTTTGCGTCCGCCCTTTTTCTTTGGTGAGGTGGTCTCACTGGTAGGCTCAGAAGTTCCCGTGGCAGTCCCTTCTTCGGACGTCCCCTCTTGGGACGTCGTCTCTTGGGAGGTCCCCTCTTCGGACGTCCCCTCTTGGGACGTGGTCTCTTGGGACGTCTCCGGTTGGGACGTCTCCTCTTGCGACGGTTGGGACTCCCATTCGCTGGTCATCTCAGACATGGCTTTGGCAGCTTTTTGGAAGCCGCTGTTGGTGATTCC
This sequence comes from Planctomycetales bacterium, assembly GCA_011772275.1. GTDB lineage: Bacteria > Planctomycetota > Planctomycetia > Pirellulales > UBA7805 > CS4-C045. Next base: position 2,668 of record WVZU01000339.1, read on the forward strand.
CCCGACCGCTTCGATGCCCACGATACAAATGATGATAATTAAGTTCAGCAGGACGGCATATTCCACCGCGGTGGGACCGCTCTGATCGGCGACGAAACGCTTTACTTTCCGTACAATCCCGTGAATCATAACAACCCGCTTATTGGCTAGGAGTGTTTTAGCGTTCGGAAACCCGCTGTCCAACTCTAAGTCACGCGGCCGGTTTTTCAAGCAAAATAAACGGACAGCCTTGGGGGACCACCGAAAAACGGCCGAAAAATGGCCGTCCAGGTCTGCTTTTTCTGCCACGCAGGCCGGCATCGCCCGTCCCAGCGGATAAAACCACAGGGATAAAACCACAGGACATGCCATGCAGTGTGGGTGGCGGTCCAGGCAGCACCCCGGCTGCTGAATGCCATCTTCGCACGAACGGACAGCGTTTCCGCCCG
>WVZU01000351.1 GCA_011772275.1 Planctomycetales bacterium
GCCAATCCGACGCGCGGGCCGGTCTGCCGTCCATTCCATGGCGAGTCCCGCACCGCTGAGCGGACCGTAATAGGTGGTAGCCCAGCGGCGTTTGTCGGGGTGGGTATACTGCTTGCCGTGCACGATCAGGCCGTGGACCAGTTCGAAGTGATGCAGGTCTTCATCGTCTACGTATTCTTCATTGACGGCCAATACGCCGTAAAAACTGCGTGCGCTTGCCACCCGTCCCGGCGTCGGTTTGAGGATGTCGAAAAACATTCCGCAGGCAAACGCGCCGAAGAGGGCTGAGGAAATCAGGCAGGCCCAGACGGAACGGCTGGCGTAGCGGGCGGAGGCAGGATCCAGGTACAGCACGACCAGCAGCAGCAGCCAGCAGAGGATCATGCCGATTTGCAATTCGTAATGCCCGTTCAGCAAGAGGGGGCCGCCGACGGCCACGGCCAGGCCCCCCAACGCGCCGCCAAATCCTATGTGCAGATAATACGAGGTCAGTCCGCGGGGGGGTGGTTTGAGCCGCACCATTTCGCCGTGGCACACCATGCAGCAGACGGTCATGGTCAGCAGGTAGGTCAGCAAGGCGGCCAGGTAACTTTCGGGTACTCCAGAAATGCCGGTCACCTCCGTGCCCAGTTGTTCGGCGACCCAGGTCACCGTGCCCAGCTGGTCCAGCAGGATGTAGGTGGTCAGGATCAGCATGATGCTGATCGACGTCCAGCGCGGGTAGCAGCCGGCGAAACAGAAGATGAAGGTCAGCAGGTAGAGGCTCAGCGGCAGGACCCACAGCAGGGGCACGACGGCGATGTCATGGCTGATGTGATTGGTGGTCGCCAGTAAGATCAGCGCGCCCACGGCGGCGAGGGCCACCCAGAGGAACCGCTGCATGGCGGCGGCGGCGGGGCCGGTTGGATTTGCCCCGCGGGGAGGGAGGGGCGGCGGCTGGCGACGGGTCCACCAGCTGCTGCTGCCGCAGGCCAGGACCAGAGCGGCGAAGACCAGAAACGCGGCGGTCCAGGAGACGGCCTGCGAGCTTAGCGGCAGCCAAGGTTCCACCAGGAACGGATAGGAAAGCAAGGCCATCAGCGATCCGGTGTTGGATAAAGCGTACAACTTGTAGGGCGAGCCGTGTGGGAAGGCGCGGTTCCACCAGTACTGGATCAGCGGGCTGGTCGACGCCAGCACAAAAAACGGCAAGCCGACGTGTGCGGTCAGCAGCCAAAAAATGTGCCAGGTGGGCTGTGCGGCGGCGTCTGGTTTCCAATGGGCGGCCGGCAGGACGGGCATCAGCAGGGCCACCGTGACCAGGGCGATGTGCAGGATCCCCTGTCCACGGGGCGGCAACCAGCGGGTCGTGTAGTGCGCGTAGGCATAGCCGGCGAATAACAGACTCTGAAAAAACAGCATGCAGGTGGTCCACACATTAGGCGTACCGCCGTACCAGGGGAGGATGGCCTTGCTGATCAGCGGCTGAATCTGAAACAACAGAAACGCGCCCAGGAAGATGGTGAGGGCGAAACAGCCGGCCAGCGGCGCAGCGATCGATTTGTGCGTGGTGCTCAAAGAATCTGCTCGCCAGTCAATACGCCACCGTATGGCTGTTTCATGCCCGTTGGGCGCAGGGGGCGCGAGCGGCTGGATCGATGGGATCTGCCTGCAGTTGAATCATCGCCCCTTTGAAGGCCGGTGTCTTGGAGACCGGATCGGTGTGCCGCGGCAGCAAAACGTTCGCTTCGGGAAAATACATTAAGGCGTTGCCGCTGCGGATGGCCGGAAAGACACGAGCGCGGATGCCGTGCAGGGCACCCGCTTCCCCCCGCACGGTCACCAGCTGGTCTGCCTCCAGTCCCAGAGCTTGCATGTCTGCAGGATTTAGCAGGATCACGTCACGGCGATCCTGGCCTCGATAGATATCCTCGTCTTCGTAGACAACCGTATTGAACTGTCCTTCGCTGCGGACGGTCATCAGCCGCAGCGAGGCGGGGCCGCCTGGGGATTCTGGCAGCGGGCAGACATGCAAGTGGGCTCGACCGTCCCGTGTGGCGAAGCGAGGTTGGTGGAACGTGCGACCTTCGATCTGGAATTCCTCGGCGGTGCGATCGATCTGAGCCATTTTTTCGAAGCCTGGCACGACGGCGCCGATGGCTTGTCGAATATTGCCCGTTTGGGCCAGCCCTTGCCAGTCGACAGGCCCGTCGTTGCCCAGGACTTCCGCCGCCAGGCTGGCGATGAGGGCGACTTCGCTACGGGGTCCCGGGTGGCGGCGCGGCCCGCCGTCGCTGAGCCGGATCAGGTTGAACATCGATTCCTGAGTCGTGCGTTGCGGGTCTTCGTCACGGGCCAGCACCGGCAGGAGGATGGTCTCGTCGGCCACGGCATGGGCGTGGCCGGTGTTGAGAGTCGTATTGAGGTAGACCAGGGTTTGCAGCTTGCCGAGCGCCTCGGCGGCGAAGCGAGCGTCCGGGTTCGATCCGTAGAGGTTGCCGCCCAGGCAAAAACCCATCTTGAGGCGGCCGGCGTGAGCCGCTTCCATGCAGCCCAGCGTATCCAGGCCGGGCGTGGTGGGCAGCTGGACACCAAAGTGATTTTGCAACCGGTCGAAGAAGGCTTCTTTCAGTTGGGGGACAGCACCGATGGATCCGATGCCCTGGACGTTGGAGTGTCCGCGGATGGGCAGCAGCCCGCTGCCGGGTCGGCCGACCATGCCGCGCATCAGTGCCAGGGCGGCGATCATCTGGACGTTCTGGACGCCATGCGCGTGATGGGTAATGCCCATCGTCCAGCTGAAGACGACGTTTTTTGCGGATGCGTACGTGTCGGCGACCTGGTCGATCTCGTGTTTGGCGACACCGCTTTTCGTGCAGATTTCCTCCCAGGCGGTGCTGCGCAGGAATTCGGCCAGCTGCGGCCAGCCGTGGCAATGCGTCTCTAGCATCTGGTGATCGACGGCCCCCATTTCGTCAATCCGCTTGGCGATACCCGTGAAAAGTGCCAGGTCGCCGCCGATATGCGGCTGGACATACTGGGTGGCGATGCGGGTGCCCAGGAGGAGGCTGAGCGGATCGCTGGGCACGCGAAAGTTGACCAGACCGGTTTCTACCACCGGGTTGATGACGATCACTTTTCCGCGTCGGCGGCGGATATTTTTGAGCGTGGTCATCAGGCGCGGATGGTTGCTGGCCGGGTTGCCGCCAATCACGAACACAAGGTCGGCATGTTCCAGGTCTTCCAGCAGCAGGGTGGCGGTACCGCTGCCGGTCACGCTGGTCAAACCCACGCCGCTGGCCTGATGGCAGTAGTAACTGCAATTGTTGATGTTGTTGGTGCCGTAAATCCGGGCGAAAAGTTGCAGCAGAAAGCCGGCCTCGTTGCTGCTGCGGCCACTGAAGTACCAAAAGGTTTCGTCTGCGGCCAGCGACTTCAATGAAACCGCCNNACTTCAATGAAACTGCCACGCGGTGCAAGGCATCTTCCCAGGAGACGGGCTGATAGGAGGATTCCCCACGTCGGTAGAGCAGCGGCGTGGTCAGCCGTCCGCTGGCCTCCAGCTGACGTGGCGAGAGCTGTTGGAGTTGAGCGATGGTATGACGAGCGAAAAAATCGTGGGGGATGGCCGGCTGCATATCGGCGGCCATGGCCTGCATGGCTTTTTTACAGACCTCGGGAAACCGCCCGGCCTCGTTCACCATCCCGCCGCGCTGGCCGCCCATGCCCAGGGCGCAGGTCTTGCAGGCGTTTTTCGAGCGGAGAGCTTGATAGAATTTGACGATGCCCCCCACTTGCCTCGCTTTGCGCCAGGCGTAACGGATCGCCGGCCAGCCGCCACCGCTGGTTACTGGTCGCATGAGACTGCCGCATCTTCTGGGGGGGTGACTACAAAACGCGGAAGGTCATTGTGACGCGACGGGGCCGNNTCGGAGTTGGCGATTTGGTTCGGCCCTGCGTCGATTTTGCGCGGAGCTTTGCCCAGCAGGGAGTGCCTGGCATTCCGGCCCACGCTGCTCAATCCAGCGCCACGGTGACCGTTTTGTCTTCCAGGTAGTTGTCCAGGGCTTTTTCGCCCAGTTCGCGGCCGATGCCGGACATTTTGAAGCCGCCAAAGGGAGCGGCTGCGTCGAAGACATCGTAGCAGTTGACCCACACGGTGCCCGCCTTCACGTGCCGAGCGATGTGATGTGCCTTGCCAATGTCGCGGGTCCAGACGGCGGCGGCCAGGCCGTAGAACGTATTGTTTGCCCGGTCGACGATTTCGTCCACGTCTTTGAATTTAAGGATATTCATGACCGGGCCGAAAATCTCTTCGGTGGCGATGGCCATGTCGTCGGTGACGGCGTCAAACACCGTTGGTTCGATGAAATAACCGCGCTCGCCCGCCCGTTGGCCGCCCGTCAGGCATTGGGCGCCTTGCCGGTTCCCCAGGTCGATATACTCCATGATCTTGTCGAACTGGGCCTTGTCCACTTGGGGGCCTTGCTGGGTTTCGGGGTCCAGCGGATCGCCGATTTTGCAATCTTTGCTGAGTGCCACCAGTTTATCGACGAACTTGTCGTGTATCGATTCTTCGACGAACAAGCGGCTGCCGGCACAACAGCATTGGCCCTGGTTGAAGAAGAGCCCGAAATGGGCGCCGGCTGCGGCGGCTTCCAGGTCGGCGTCGGCAAACACAATGTTCGGGCTCTTGCCACCCAGCTCGAATGTCAGCCGCTTCAACGTCTCGGCCGCGTCGCGCATGATGATTTGCGCCGTTTTGTACTCTCCGGTGAAAGCGACCTTGTCCACGCCGGGATGCTTGACGACGGCGGCGCCGGCGGTGGGTCCGAAGCCGGGTACGACGTTGATCACGCCGTCGGGGAAGCCGGCATCCTGAGCGAGTTGAGCCAGTCGCAGGCAGGTCAACGGTGTTTGTTCGGCTGGCTTCATCACGATCGTACAGCCGGCCGCCAGTGCGGGGCCCCATTTCCAAGCGGCCATCAGGAGGGGAAAGTTCCAGGGGATGATCTGCCCGGCCACCCCGATCGGCTCGCGGCGGGTGTAAGTAAAGAAGTTGCCCCGCACGGGAATCGTCTTGCCGTGAAACTTGTCGGCATAGCCGGCGTAGTAGCGGAGGCAGTCGATGACCAGCGGCAAATCGGCCGCCCGCGCGTCGCGGATCGGCTTGCCGTTGTCCAGGGTTTCCAAGGCCGCCAGTTCGTCCAGTTCCTGTTCAATCAGGTCCGCCAGCTTGTACATCAGCCCGCCGCGATCCCGCGCGTCCATACCGGCCCAGGGGCCGTTTTCCAAAGCGTTGCGGGCCGCCTGGACGGCCAGGTCCACATCCTCAGCGTCCCCTTCGGCGACCTGGCAGATCTCCTCTTCGGTGGCCGGATTCACCGTGGCAAACGTCTTGCCGCTGACCGAATCGACCCATTGTCCACCGATGAAACACTGCTGGTGACGTATCTGGGGGGGGGCGATGGGTAGCGTGGTGGTGGCCATGGTATCTCCTCCTGTGAGCGGAAAAATCTGGATTGTGTGACGAAATTGTGTAAATGGACGGTCAGGGGAAGGGCGACGTGCCTGAGGGAAATTCTAGCCATCCCCGGCCAGCTAGGCTATAACTGGCGCTGGGCCCCGGGGCCAAGCGGCCGAAATCCACTTCCTTTTGGCCGCTAAATGGTATAATTTAGGTAAGCTTCGAGGTAGAGTCAGGGTTTCCAAGAGGTTTAACCAGGGAGTCGAACTGCGAGATGGGTATTACGTTAACTGAACGAGCTGCGGACGAGGTGAAGAAGATCATTCAGGAGCAGAGCCTGGATGAGGAGACGTTTCTGCGAGTCGGCGTGACGGCCGGCGGCTGCAGCGGCTTTAGCTACTCGTTGGGCTTCGACAAGGCTTACGACGAAAACATCGATGCCAAGTCGCTCCAGCACGGAGTGACGATCGTCGTGGACAAAAAGAGCGCTCTGTACCTGGATGGTTCGTCGGTCGACTTTTACGAGGGCCTGGAGAAGCGCGGCTTTACGTTCGAAAATCCGAACGTGGTGAAAAGCTGCGGTTGCGGCAGCTCTTTTCAGGCTTAGCGATTCGAGCCTGACCAGCCGAGCCTGACCAGCCGAGCCTGACCAGCCGAGCCTCACAAGACGAGCTGAACCAGGCGAGCTGAACCGGGCGAGCGCGACCAGCCCGGTCGTGGAACCAGCCCAGTGTGATCAACACAGTGTGACCAACGCTCAGATTGCCGACACATTTGATCAGATCGCGGACCTGTTGGAGTTTGAAGGCGCCAATCCGTTCCGCATTCGCGCTTATCGAAATGGCAGCCGTGTGGTTCGCGACCTGACCGAATCGGCGGCCACGATCATCGCCGATCCGAATCGCGATCTGACCCAGCTGGAGGGGATCGGCAAAGACCTGGCTGAAAAGGTGGCCACGCTGGTCCGCACCGGCGGTCTGCCGATGTTGACGGAACTGCTGGAGCGGGTACCGGAGAGTGTGTTGGCCTTGTTGCGGATCCCCCACTTGGGTCCCAAGAAGGCTGCAGCCCTTTTCCACCAGTTGCACATCCAGACGCTGGACCAGCTGCGGGCTGCCTGCGAGGCGGGCGAGGTCCAGCGGCTGAAAGGTTTTGGAGCCAAGAGCGAGCAGGATATTCTCAAGGGGATTCCCCAGGCCGCTCAGGCAGCGGACCGCCTGTACTGGGCCCAGGCCGACGAGATCGCCGCAGAACTGCTGGCTCACATGAAGACCTGCCCCGAGATCCACCAGATCCAGATGGCCGGCAGTTATCGGCGGGGCCGCGAGACGGTTCACGATCTGGATGTTCTGGTCGATGCCACCCACGTGGCTGCCGTCATGGACCACCTCGGCGCGTTTTCCGGAGTTCGCGAAGTGATCGTCCGGGGCGAGACCAAGATGGCCGTGCGACTGCAGCGCGGCTTTCAAATCGATCTGCGGGTGGTGCCGGCGGAGTCCTTCGGCGCAGCTCTACAGCATTTCACCGGTTCCAAAGCCCACAACATCGTGCTGCGGGGCATGGCCAAGGATCGGGGGTTGAAGATCAACGAATACGGCGTGTTCCGCGGCAGGAAACGGATTGCGGGCCGGACGGAAGAGGAAGTCTACGCCGCGCTGGACCTGCCCTGGTTTCCACCCGAACTCCGCGAGAATCGAGAGGAATTCAACTGGGCCGCCAAGGGAAAATTGCCCGCGCTGATCGAATTGACGGACATCCGTGGCGACCTGCACATGCACACCACCGAGACCGACGGCAAGAACACGCTGGAGGAAATGGTGGCCGCGGCTCGGCAACGAGGGCTGAAGTACATCGCCATCACGGACCACTCGAAACGCGTCACGATGGCCAACGGACTGGACGCGAAACGTTTGCGCAAGCAATGGAAAGCCATCGATCGGTTGAACCAGCAGGTCCAGGGGATCAGGGTGTTGAAGGGCATCGAGCTGGATATTCTGGAAGACGGCAGGCTGGACCTGCCCGACGATGTGTTGGCCGAAGCGGACTGGGTCGTGTGCAGCATTCATTACGGCCAGAATCAGCCGCGCGAAAAGATTACCGAGCGGCTGTTGGGTGCCATTGAGCATCCGAATACGTCCGCGATCGCTCATCCAACAGGAAGGCTGATCAACAGGCGGCAGCCGTACGACGTGGACCTGGAGGCCGTGATGCGGGCGGCAGCCAAACATAAAAAACTGCTGGAGTTGAACGCCAACCCGATGCGGCTGGATCTGGACGACGTGGCCTGCGCGGCGGCCAAGGCGCACGGCGTGTACGTGGTCCTGGGCACCGATGCCCACAGCGCGCACGATCTGGACAAGATGCGTTACGGCATCCTTCAGGCCCGCCGCGGCGGGTTGACCAAGGCGGACGTCGCCAACACCCGCACCTGGCCGCAAATGAAAAAATTGATCGGTCGCTAGCGTGGACGGGTGCATTTTGCATTTTGCGTAACCCCTTAGCCGATTGCAGCAACGGGTAGTTGTCGCACACGCGCGCCTTTCCGGTTTGATGTCAGCAGCCGCGTGCTTTTCTGGCTTCCTGCGAATCGCCTCGTGCTTTAGCACGAGGTTCAGATCGCTTAAAAAAATCTGTCGAGCCCCGTTTAGGGGGCTTGCCGTTGTCTGGCTTTAGCCTGGGCTGACTCGCGGCGGAACCACACGAAATCAAGCAGCACCACGCGTGATGGCCAGGGCGGAAGCCGCAACAATGTGAAGGCCCGTAAACGGGCCTCGCCGGTGGAGTAGTGGAGATCATCGCCCCGGCATAAATGCCGGGGCTCAGAGCGGGGGTGGCTTGCTCTTTTAAATGTGATCCATGTGTTATCAGAGTCTAGCAGGCTCCAAC
>WVZU01000049.1 GCA_011772275.1 Planctomycetales bacterium
CGGCCCGCCGGCCGGAAGGCACCACATGCAACGTTCACTGGCAAAAAGGCTCTGGTACCACTTCTTACATATCTTGTGCCGCACCTACTTTGCCGCCTTCTGCCAGGTCCGTGTGCGGGGGCGGGATTTCGAGCCTTCGGAAGGGGGTGTGCTGCTGGTCTCGAATCACCAAAGCCATCTCGACCCGGTGCTGGTGGGTCTCTCCTGTCGGCGCCGATTGAACTACCTGGCCCGCAGCACCTTGTTTGCTTTCCCGCCGTTTCGCTGGCTGATCCAATCGCTGGATGCCATTCCGATTGAGCGGGAGGGGATCGGCATGGGTGGGCTCAAGGAAACGCTCCGCCGGCTGAGAAGGGAGGAAATGGTATTGATCTTTCCCGAGGGGACACGGACTGCCAACGGCGAAGTGGCCCCTCTGAAACCCGGCTTTTGCGTCTTGGCCCGCAAAGGTAGAGCGCCCTTGCTGCCGGTGGCCATCGAGGGTGCTTTTGCCGCCTGGCCACGCCAACACGGCTTGCCCAGACCGGCGGTGATCCACCTCCAGTTCGGACCGCCCCTCCGGCCCGAAGATGTCCAACGGCTGGACGACGACCAGTTGGTAACCGAGGTCCAGGCCCGCATCACCGCCTGCCATGCTCAGGCCCGCCTGTTTGTGCAGCGGGCAACCCGCCCCTGACCTGGTCGCGGCGCCCCGGCCTGCGACCAAGGCGTCTCGGGCCGCCAAGCCGCAGGCCCGCAGGGGATTGGCTGGCGGGGCATCCGCTGGCAGGAGACACGACCCCGGACCGGCTGTCTGGACTGGGTGACTTTGGCCGCTACGGCATCCGGCCACCGGCACCCCGTTCCCGCGCTGATGGAGAGGAAAAATTGGGGGCGACCGGCCGTCGTCGACGACCGTTTCCCGCCCCGCCGCGTGGTCGCGGGTCGGGGAGGGTGCCTTCCTCGGATTGTCATTGGGGCTGGCATTCAGCACTCGAGCGCAATTGTCCGGCCTGGTTTTTTCTGCTACTCTTCAAAGTTTACCTCCTTTCGCTGAAAGGCTTCTGCCGGCCGATGGCGGCTGGCCAGGGGAGGGAGATCCGCTACCTGGTGAACCGCAACGAAACGGGGTGGGACGCATACCCGCCCCCCGTCCGGCGGTGAAAGTTTGCAGTCGATTTTCGCATGGTCAACAGAAACCTTATCCGCGGCCTGGATGCCGGCTCAGAGAATTGGGAACAAGAAATCAACGCCGCCATTGGTAGCGAGGACACCGACCTGTTGGTGGCCCCAAGTGCCGAGGTATCGGTAAACCAGATCATCAGTGGCCATATCCTCCGTGTCGATCCCGAGTTTGTCCTGGTGGATGTGGGTTACAAAAGTGAAGGTGTGATCCCGCGTCGTGAGTGGGAAGAAGACGAGGAGGAACCTCAGCCGGGCCAGACGGTGGACGTCCTGATCGAGGAGATCGAAGACGTCGGCACCGGCGGCGAGACCAACCTGGAAGGCATGATTCTGCTCAGCAAGCGGAAGGCCAAGAAGATCCAGGAATGGGAAAACGTGATGTCGTCGGTCAAGGAGGGGGACGTCGTCACAGGCGTTGCGAACCGCAAAATCAAAGGGGGCCTCTTGGTCGACATTGGGGTCAACGTCTTCCTTCCCGCCAGCCAGGTCGATATCCGTCGCCCGCCCGACATTGGCGAATACCTGGGCCGTTCGATCCAATGCAAAGTCTTAAAAATTGACGATGCACGGCGGAATATCGTGGTCAGCCGTCGCGCCTTGATTGAAGACGAACGGGAGGAAAAGAAGGCAAAACTGCTGGAAGAACTGGAAGTTGGCCAGTTGCGGACCGGCGTCGTTAAGAACATCGCCGATTTTGGGGCCTTTGTCGACCTGGGCGGCCTGGACGGACTGTTGCACATTACCGACATGAGCTGGGGGCGGATTGGCCACCCGTCGGAAATGGTCGCCATCGACCAGGAAATCGAAGTCAAAGTGCTGGACATCGATTACAAGAAAGAAAAAATCGCTCTGGGACTGAAGCAAAAGACACCCAGCCCCTGGGAAGAAGCCGCCGCCAAATACCCGCCAGGTTCCACGGTCAGGGGGACGGTGGTGAACGTGATGAGCTACGGAGCGTTCGTCAAGCTGGAGGATGGCATTGAGGGGCTGGTCCATATCAGCGAAATGTCCTGGACGCGACGCGTCAATCATCCCAACGAACTGGTCTCGATCAACGACGAAATTGACGTCGTCGTGCTGGGGATCAACGAGGAAAAACATGAGATTTCGCTCGGTATGAAGCAAACCCAGGCCAACCCCTGGGACAAAGTGGCCGAACGCTATCCGCCCGACAGCCTGGTCAAGGGAACCGTGCGGAATCTGACCAACTACGGTGCCTTCGTGGAAATTGAAGAGGGAATCGACGGCCTGCTGCATATCAGCGACATGTCCTGGACCCGCAAAATCAGCCATCCCAGCGAAATGCTGGAAAAAGGCCAGGAAGTCGAATGCAAAGTCGTTTCGGTCGACCAGGAACGCCGCCGCATCGCCCTGGGGCTCAAACAGATGAGCGAGGATCCCTGGGCTTCGGATATCCCGGGCAAGTACCAGCCCGGCCAGATTGTCACGGGCAAGGTCACCAAGCTGACCAACTTCGGCGTCTTCGTCGGCCTGGAACACGGCCTGGAAGGGTTGCTGCACATTTCGGAGCTGGCTGAGGAAAAAATCGAGAACCCGGAGGATGTCGTCAAGGAAGGTGACGAAATAGAAGTGAAGATTCTGCGGGTTGATCCGGACGAACGAAAGATCGGATTGTCGCGGAAACGTGTCGACTGGGCCGAAGAAGACGAAATGGCCGAAGCCCAGGGCGGGACCGAAAGCCAAGGCGAAAAACCGGTCGCACCGCTTAAAGGCGGCATTGGCGATGAGTCCGGTCCTCTGATCAAGACCGACGAATCCGAGCCAGATAGGCCTGAACCGTCCGCGGCCGAAGAGCAAGACGAATCGTAAAGCTCGTCAGATTCGAACCGCTATCTCCCGCACAAGCAGGCGCTCAGAGTACGCCTGCAACACGTCGATCGGAATTTCCGCGGATACCAACCGATAGCCCGCGCTAATCCCGCCAGCCAGCGCTTCTGCTATGGACCATGCCCTGCTGCGCATCGCGGCACACCGGGCGCTTGGGTGCAACACCACGCTTCGTTCTTTTCCGCACAACGATCAGCGAAGTAACATCCGTCGCACGCAGGAGGTTCTCTGGCGTAGTTTAGATATCCGCGGACTGCGACGATAAACTTTGTTGCCTGGGTACCCCGCAACCAAGAGCAAAAGAATGACGACCACAAAATCCACCAAACCGCCCCGTACGTCCTCCTCATCCTTGCAGAGCCCCCTGGAAACCTACTTAAGGGAAATTAACGAAACGGCACTCCTGTCGGCCAAAGAAGAACAGGATCTGGCAGTCCGCGTTGGCGAAGGCGACGTGCGAGCTCGTGATCAAATGGTCCGAGCCAACCTCCGCCTGGTCGTCAATATCGCCCGAGGCTATACCGGCAAAGGTCTGGCCCTGCAGGACCTCATCGAAGAAGGCAATCTCGGCCTGTTGCGCGCCGTGGAAGGCTTTGACCCCGCCGTGGGGACCCGATTCTCCACCTACGCCAGCTACTGGATCAAGCAGTCGATCAAACGGGCCTTGATCAATTCGGCCAAGACGATCCGCATCCCGGCCTACATGGTCGAACTGCTGTCCAAGTGGCGACGCGCGTCGGCACGCCTTTCCGAAGAACTGGGGCGGTCTCCCACGCACGAAGAGGTCGCTCGTGTGCTGGGACTGCCCAAGAAAAAACTGCCGATTATCAAAAAAGCGATCCGCATCTATAACTCCACCCCCCAAACCGACCAGTCCGAGGCCGGCTGGTCGCTGGGCGACATGGTGGAAGACGAACGCATCCGCAGCCCGGAAGATATGTTGCTGGAAAGCGACAGCCTGGCTCACGTCCTGAAAATGCTGGAGGAGATGGACCAGCGTGAAGCCACCGTTTTGCGGATGCGGTTCGGGCTGAATGAAAATGAACCGCACACACTTAAGGAAATCGGGGAAGCGTTGCACCTGACCCGCGAACGCGTCCGGCAAATCGAAACCGAAGCGCTCAAAAAACTGCACGAAAGCCTGCAGGAACCCCGCGGCGGCTAAATCCACCCACCCAACAGGGACCGCGCCAGCGAAACGGACCTGCTGCCCATCACACCGCTGGCTGTCCCCGGCCGCTGGCTGTCCCCGGCCTCTGTCTGCAGCCGGCTTCCGGGAAGCCGGCCGGTCGCTGGACGTACCTCCCCCCAAACACCGCGCCTTGAGAGCCCTTTCCTGTTTGGGTGGTTTTGATTGAGCCTCGATTTTGGTCGCTCAACACCCGGTCTTTGTTCCCCAGGTACCCCCCCCCACGCCAAACGTGGCCCCGGGTTCGCTACACGTGATCCGTTGATCCCCGCTCACGGACCGCTCCCTCCAAAAGACGCGATCGCACCAACTTTATCAGCTTGAACGATCGAGCGGTCTGGTGGCGAATAATCATAAACGCGTTAAGCCGCACAAACCCTCGCCGCTGGTCGCACCCGCCGATTCAAAATCAAGAAGCGGCCTGCGCTAGACCGACGACGTTGATAGGGCGTTGCCGATCCACCAGCGGGCGATCAAGGAGCCGATGATGAAAAAACTTTTGCTTTCGACGTTCACCGCCGCAGCCTGCCTGGCCGCCGCCCACGATTCCCTGGAGGCGCAACTGATCCGCGTCGAGCCGGGTTACGTGAGAGCGCCGTTTGTGCGTGTCTATCGGACGCCGGACGGGGGGCGTCGAGTGCGAGCGCCGTTTACGGACGTCTACAGCCCCGGTTACGCTTATCCGGTCCAGCAACAATATGAACGCGGACATGCCGGCCCGTACGCCCCGCCGCAAGTTCCGGGGCAGGTTCAGCCGAGCGGCGATCTGCTGACGGCCCAGGAACGCGCCCGCCACCAGCTCGCGGCGGCCGCCGATCGCCTCCACCGTGACCTGGGCCGCATGGTGGGGGGCAGCCAGTGGCAAGAGTACCTGCGGCTTCCCGATTCCGTATTTGCCGGGCTGCACCCCAATCAGCCCACGCCGCTTGAATTGAACATCGACCTGGACCAGCTGGAACAGGTATTGGCCCGCTTTACGCAGATCGCCAACGACGAACAATACAACATGATTTCGGAACTCGCCTCCTTCCAGGCGGTGCACCAGAACCTGGTCGAATTCCTGGACGCCAGCCATCCGCCTCCTCCACCCCCCTCCCCACCCGCCGGACCGCAAGAATCTGAAGAGATACCGCTGTTCCATCCGGGCCAGGGGCCTGACCAGTCATCACGGCCCTAAGTAACCCCGCTCTGGCGGGCCGCGACCGAATTGCCATCTTTCCCGGTGACGGCGGCAACCTGCTGAGTGCGGGCAACGCTTCACGCAGGCTCAAGATTTTTCCCCTTCCGCCTGGCTTTCGCGGAGATCGGCAGGGGCGGCCCCCGTTTTTTTCAGCGGACGCCGGTCAGAAAAAAAGCCCGTCAAGCGTGTGCGTTGCCGGGCTGGGGGATCCGTTTGGCGTACCGGGGAATGCCTACTCCAGGGGAAAATCGTCTTTCTCCACGTTGCCTTTCTGGTAGATCGGCATGTAACGGTAATAGACCTCCAGGGTCATGGCGGCCATGGCGGTAGCATAGAGCCGCCCACCTTTGCTTGAGGCATGGCCGCCCCGAAAGTACCAGCTGCCCTTGTCCTTGCCGTCCTTCACCTGCGATTTGACCAGGTAATCGCGCATTTTCGCGTTCCAGATCTTCCACAACTCACCATCCGGGCCGTCCGCCTGATACATCAGCATGGCGCCGTAATAGTTAAAGTAAAGTTGGGAGCCAGGCCCCCTTTTGGCAACAGCCCGAACGCCCGCCTGCAGGCCGGGGTCCTCCTTCCTGGCGCCCAGGTACATGCGGCACAGGAGGCCAATGGCCGAACAGGAAGTGGATACCATCCCCTTTCGCTCCTGATCCGCAGGCTCGCGATATCCGTAGTGCGAACCGATCGCGTACCCGTCAGGGACATTGTACTGGACGTGGTCCAGCCAGCGGTTCGAAAGGCCCTTGA
>WVZU01000184.1:0-2807 GCA_011772275.1 Planctomycetales bacterium
CAACAGATTCACTGGCAACCATCAGGGGCAGCTGCCGGACGGTCAGCTGCCCGAGAAAAATGTCGGCCGAAGGTGTGAGGAAAGTCGAGCCGAATTGCCGGTAGCCGCGGAGGAGATGGCTGACGGCCCGGAGTGGACGGTCGTGCGAATTATGAGTGCTGGATAGTTTTGCAAAGGAGCAACGAAGCTGGTGGCATTTTCACCGATTTGGCAACCTGGCGGGGCGGCTGCCCCCGCCTCCCCGGCGGCGACTCGGCAAATCGTTACCGGCGCGGCCCACCGTCTGCAGGCCGCCATCGCGGAGGCCGCACGGCGGACCGACGACTGGCAGGACCAGCGGCTCGGTTATGCCCTGATCGACAGCGCCCTTTCCAACTGCCTGGCGCAACTGGCCACCACCGGCCACTGGGGTCGCGAGAACCTGCTGCCTTCGGACGAGCTGTGGAAAATCGCAGGAGAAGTGCTGCAAACTGGCGAGCTACAAAACCGAGCGCGCACCAAGCCCCTGGGGTACGCAGGCGACTTCCAACTGCTGGCCGACATCGTCGACGATCGGTGTGGCGACCACCCCCTGGGCAGGTTGTTTGATCGTTACTTCCTGAACCAGGCGGCGCCGCAGGCGGTTCGCAACCGCACCGTGCAGGGGGCGTTCGCCCTGGCAGATCACGTCGCTCAGCAAAAACGTCACGTTTACCGAATCGCCAGCGTCGGGGTCGGGACAGGGATGGACGTGCAGATGGGCGTCTCGATGTTGCCCGCAGAGGTACGTACGCGCGTGGAGGCCACGCTGATCGACCTGGACGCGGCCGGGCTGCAGTTTGCCAAAAACCGTCTTCTGGAAGTGATCGGCGAAAACCAGATCAACGCGACCCGCGAAAATCTGTTTCGCATCACTCAAACCAACAGAAACCAAGTCGTGCCCGCGGATACCGATTTCTTGATCTGCAGCGGACTGTTCGATTACCTGGAAGATAACGTCGCCACGGCCATGCTGAAGCTGTTCTGGGACAGCCTGGCCGATGGCGGCCTGCTGCTGGTCGGAAACTTTGTTCCCTACCATCCGACTCGAGCCTACATGGAATGGATTGGAAACTGGTATTTGCAGTACCGTACGCCGGTGCAGCTGAGCGCCATGGCGGCGGCCGCCGGGATTCCTGACCCGCGGCGAATGGTGCTCGCCGAGCGAACCGGGGCCGATTTATTCTTGCGGTGCGAGAAATAGCAGCCTGGAAATCGGGAAGGGCAAGCAGCCAAGCTGGGAAGTCGGGCCGCGTCCACCAGGCCGGCAGGGTGCAAGTCGCCGGTAAGGGAACCTGCCTGATTGGTGATCGGGTATCGGTCATTTATAGTAGAAATGGCGGGCGTTGCGACGTCACAAAGCGGGTCGAACGGTTTTCGCCAGCATCTTTTCAATCGTGGGGAATTTCATGGCGGATGATTTGTCGCAGCGGATTGAAGATCGTTCCGCGATCGTGGGCGTGATCGGACTGGGCTATGTCGGTCTGCCCCTGATCCAGGCCTTCGCGGCCGCCGGCCTGCGGACCATGGGATTCGATGTCGATCAGGCTAAAGTCGATCGCCTGTTGGCCGGGGAGAGCTATATCGGGCACATCCCCTCCTCGGCGATTGCCGAGCTGATTTTGACAGAGCGGTTTTTGCCCACTGCGGACATGCAGCGCCTGGGCGAGCCGGATGTGTTGCTGATCTGTGTTCCCACCCCGTTAAACGACAGCCGTGATCCCGATTTGTCCTATGTGGAAGCGACCGCACGGCAGATCGCCGGCTCGCTACGAGCCGGCCAGCTGGTCGTGTTGGAGAGTACCACCTATCCGGGAACCACGCGCGATGTCGTGTTGCCGATCCTGCAGTCAAGCGGCCTGAAGGTGGGACGCGACTTTTATCTGGCCTACAGCCCGGAACGGGAAGACCCGGGCAACCCGGATTTTTCGGCACAAGGCATTCCCAAGGTGGTCGGCGGCCTGGACACGGCCAGCAGCGACCTGGCCGCCGCTCTGTACAACACGGCTGTGGTTGCGGTGGTGCCTGTCTCCAGCCCGGAAATCGCCGAGGCATGCAAGATCATTGAAAACACCTATCGTTCCGTCAACATTGCCATGGTCAACGAACTGAAAATGTTGTTTGATCGCCTGGGAATCGATCTCTGGGAAGTCATCGCGGCCGCGAAGACGAAGCCGTTTGGTTTTCAAGCCTTCTATCCGGGGCCCGGTCTGGGGGGACACTGCATTCCGATCGATCCGTTTTACCTCAGCTGGCTGGCCCGCAAGAGCGGCATGGCCACACGGTTCATCGAATTGGCCGGCGAGATCAACCGCACAATGCCCGCCTACGTGGTGCAGCGGCTGAGCGAAGCGCTGAACAAACAAGGCAAGCCCATCCGAGGCAGTACGATCCTCCTGTTGGGCGTGGCCTACAAAAAAGATGTGGACGACCCGCGGGAGAGCCCTTCGTTTGAACTGATGAAACTGCTGGACGAGCGGGGCGCGGTGCTAAGCTATAACGATCCGCACATTCCGCGACTGCCTGCCATGCGGCACTACCAGGTCCCGGACATGACCAGCCGGCCCCTGACCGCCGAACTGCTGGCAGACCAGGATTGTGTGCTGATCGCCACAGACCACTCCGACTATGACTACGACTTTATTGTCCAGCATGCTCGCCTGATCGTCGATACGCGAAACGCCTGTGCGGCCGTTGGCGCGGGCCGAGAAAAAATTGTCAAAGCGTAGGCGGAAGGAGCAGGGGCAGGGGCAGGGGGGGGAAAGAGCACCGCGACAGCCGCCCCGCCC
>WVZU01000184.1:2927-9131 GCA_011772275.1 Planctomycetales bacterium
GTTCGCGACCGCTGGGAGGGGGAAACCGGTAGCCTGAAAAAGGACTAAAGTTCGACGGCCTCCGCCCGCCGGCTGGCGACAGTAACTTCGTACAGGGCGGCGTACTGTTGAGCACTGCGTGACCAGGACCAGTCCTGTCGCATGCCGGTGCGGACAATTTGCTGCCAGGCCGATGGATCGTTGTGGAACAGATCGCAGGCTCGGTTGAGCGTTTCCAGGAGGGCGTCGCTGGAATAGGGGACAAAGGAAAATCCGGTTGCCGTTTTGTCGGCCAGCGTTTCCGGAGTGGTGTCGGTCACGGTATCGGCCAGGCCACCGGTTTGGCGTACCAGCGGTACCGTTCCGTACTTCAGGCTGTACAGCTGGTTCAGCCCGCACGGTTCATAGCGGCTGGGCATGACAAACAGATCGGCGCCCGCTTCGATCCGGTGAGCCAGCTGGTCGGAAAAGCCGATGCAGGCCGCAATCTGGCGGGGAAATTCGGCTGCCAATTGCCGCAACTCCTCTTCCAGCTCCTGCGATCCCGAACCCAGCACCGCCCATTGGACCTTCCCGGTGGGCGCCATCTTGCGCATCGTGGGCAGGATCAAATCCAAACCTTTTTGATCAACCAGTCGACCCACGATGCCCAACAAGGGTATTTCGGCGGCCACGGAAAGCCCTAGCTCTTTTTGCAATTCCGCCTTGCAGGCCGCTTTCCCTTCCCCAAAGGTCGTTTCGTCGTAACGGGCGGCAATCTGCAGATCCGTTGCCGGATTCCATACCGAGTAATCCACGCCGTTAATAATACCGGACAGCGTCTCGTGGCGGTGCCGCAGCAGGTCCTCCAGGTGGCAGCCTAGCGGCGGGGTCTGGATTTCTTGGGCATACTGCGGGCTGACCGTGTTGATCGCGTCGGCAAACACGAGACCCGTTTTCAAAAAATTGAGCTGGCCGTGAAACTCCATCTGCCGCCAGTTGAAATACTTCCAGTCCAGACCGGTCAACAACATATCCCAGTGCCAGAACGTGCCCTGGTAAGCCAGGTTGTGGATGGTAAACAGGGAGGCAATCTGTTCGTAGCCGGCCCGGCCTGCGTACTCGATGCGCAAATAAGCCGGGATCAAACCGGTGGGCCAGTCGTTGGCATGGATCAGCTCGACTTGCAAATCCAGAACGCGGATCGCCTCCAACACCGCTCGGCAAAAAAACACAAAACGTTCACAATTGTCGGCGTAGTCCCCCTGGTGATCGCCATAAATGCCGCTGCGATCGAAATATTCCGGCTGTTGAATCAGATACACGGGAACGGAACTGCTGGGCAACTGTCCCTGCAGGATCCTGCCGGAAACATGTTTGGTACCGATGGGAATTTCCAGTTCGATACCGGTGTCATCCAGCGGCAGGCCGGCTGAGCAGGCTGTGCGGTGGGCGGGCAACATCACGACCGGCTGATGGCCCCACCGGGCCAATTCCCGGGGCAGGGTACCACACACATCGGCCAGGCCACCCGTCTTGGCAAAAGGTACAACTTCGCTGCTGGCCAGCAGTATTTTCACCGATTTGTCCTTCAGAACCGCTTGGTATTCCTGGCGACGCTACCTTTTTTTCTTGCCGCCACTGCCCCAACGGCGGATTGTGGATTCCGACCGGTTCCGGCACCACCGGTGGGATGGCGGTGGATCGGCCGAGCCCGAACGGTCCGCGCTATTGTTACTTTAGCATTTCGGCCAGGGCCCGGCACAGCGGATCCATATTTCGCGGGGTCATGCCAGCCACGTTAATACGACCATTGCCGACAATATAGATCGCGTCCTGCTCACGCAATGTCTCGACTTGTTTGGCGGTCAAGCCTGAAAACGAGAACATGCCGCGTTGGCGGGTGATAAAAGAAAAGTCGGCGGAGACGCCCCGGGCCGCCAGCGTGGTGACGAACAGTTCGCGGATTCCATTGATCCGGTCGCGCATGTGGGCCACTTCCTCCTCCCAGATGGCTCGCCGGGCCGCATCGTTCAGGATATTGTGCACAATCGCTCCACCGTGAACCGGCGGATTGGAGTAATTGGTGCGAATCGCCAGCTTCAGGTGCCCCAGGGCCGTTTGCGACTCGCTCGGGTTCTNNCTCGCTGGGGTTCTTGCCAATCAGGGTCAGCGCCCCCACACGTTCGTTGTACAAGCCAAAGTTCTTTGAATAGGAACTGCAAACGATCGCCTCCGGCACGGCCTCCACCACGGTCCGCAGGCCGGCGGCGTCTTCTTCCAAGCCTTCCGCAAAGCCCTGGTAGGCGAAATCGATCAGGGGCAGCAGGCCGCGGTCGGCGATGACNNCGCAAAGCCCTGGTAGGCGAAATCGATCAGGGGCAGCAGGCCGCGGTCGGCGATGACTTGAGCGATCTGTTGCCATTCTTGGGGCGAGGGATCGGCGCCGGTCGGATTGTGGCAACACCCGTGCAGCACCACCACGTCTCCCGCAGGGATGCGGTTCAACCCTTCGATCATCAGCTCAGCTGCCAACGCGTTGGTCTTTGAGTCGAAATAGGGGTAGGTCTCGACCGTCAGGCCGGCTGCGGCAAAGACGCCTGGATGGTTGGGCCAAGTCGGGTCGCTCAGCCATATTTTCGCTCCAGGAAATTTCCTGCACAAAAAATCTCCTGCCACCCGCAGGGCCGCCGTGCCCCCCGGAGTCTGCGCCGTCACCGCTCGACCACTGGCGGTCAAGGCATGCCCGTCACCGAACATAAGCTGCTGGACCGCTTCGCCAAATTTTGGCGATCCGGTCATCGGCAGATAACCTTTGCTGGTTTCGTCCTGGAGGATTTGCTGTTCTGCTTGTTTGACGCTGTCCAGAATCGGCGTGTTTCCATCGGCATCCTGGTAGACGCCAACCGTCAGATTAATTTTCTGGGGACGGGAATCTTTTTTGAACGCTTCGGTCAATCCCAGGATGGCATCCGGTTTGGCAGGCTGGAGTTTTTCGAACATCTTCAAAGCGCCTCTAAAAAAACTTCACGGTGAATTTCGTAAATGAACGCATGGCTGTCGCGCGGCGTGCCGCCTTACGACGCCCAGCGATCCCCCTTGTCTTTGTGGCTAAGCCTTGATTCGCGTTGGTGTTCTGCCTGTCGTGCAAGCCGGAATGTTTTCTAGCCACATTGACGAACTGCTGCGGGATATGCATCATATGCAAGAGAGTCTCAATCGGCGAGCGGGGGCAAAACGCCGGTGTTTTCCAGATCCGGCAGCGGCATGGACGAGGTTCGGCAATCCAACGCGTACAATGTGTCTTTCAGCGTTCCGCAGGTGCATCGCCTGCGCTTTACGCAGGACGTTTTCAAGACCGAACGGGATGTGCTGGCCGACGTGCTCCTTCCCTCCGGCGGCCGTCCGCCCAGGGTGCAATTCTGGCTGGACGCAGAAGTCGCTCGGGCGCAACCCCAGCTGCAGGACACCATCCGCTCGTTTTGCAACGAATACGCCGATCGCTTAACCTGCATTGGCAATCTGCAGCTGGTGCCCGGCGGCGAGGCGATCAAAAATGACATTCATATTCTCGAGCGGATGCTGAAGGTCTTCCAGGCCTCCGGGCTGGACCGCCGCAGTTACGTGATCGTCATCGGCGGGGGTGCCGTGCTGGACGCCGTTGGCTTTGCCGCGGCGATTGCCCACCGGGGCATCCGGCTGGTACGTTTGCCGACCACGACCCTGGCCCAGTCCGATTCCGGTGTGGGAGTAAAAAATGCCGTCAATTTGTTTGGCCAAAAAAATTGGGTAGGGACCTTCGCCACCCCTTGGGCTGTGATTAACGATACCACCCTGCTGAACACATTGACTGACCGAGGCTTCATCAGCGGTTTCTCTGAATCGGTCAAAGTCTCGCTGCTGAAAGATCGCGGCATGTTTGATGAACTTTGTCGCGACGCCGCGGCCATTCGCAGCCGCGACTTGTCCAAAGCCCTGCCGATGATACGGCGAACGGCACTCTGGCACCTGCGGCATATCACCGAGGGGGGCGATCCGTTCGAATGCCGGGAAGCGCGGCCTCTGGATTTTGGGCATTGGTCCGCCCACAAACTGGAGGTGATCAGCGATTTTCGCTTGTGGCACGGTGAGGCCGTGGCCATCGGCTTGGCGATCGATACCATGTACTCGTCGCTACAACACGGCCTCGATCCCCGTGACGCGAGGCGCGTCTGGGACTGCTTGCGGGAATTGGGGTTTTCCCTCACAGCCCCTGAATGTGCCGACACGCACGCGCTGTTCGCCGGCCTGGAAGAATTCCGACAACATCTCGGTGGGCGGTTGACCCTCACAATGCTCAAAGATCTCGGCAATCCCATCGATGTACATCACATCGATCGTGACAAAATGCGGAAGGCCATCGACCAGTTGGCGGAATACGCGGAACAGCCGGCTTAGCAACTCATTCCGCACCCCCCACCTGCACACCGCCCCCGATCTCCCACAACGGGGGTAGTTCCAGGCCGGGNNCGCAGGGGGCGGACGGCGAGCGAAAACGGAGGCGGGGGCGTGCCAGACGAGCGGCCGGTTTCAGCCCGGTTCCAACTTGGGACGTGCCACCCCTGGCGGAAGCGATCTGGCCAGGGCATTTCTGGCCGTCGTGGCGGAACCTAGCTGGCGGCAGTTCTCGCCCCCATGGGCGGGAACCGCAATTCTTCGCGCGGGGCGGACACCCGCCCCATCAGGCCACGGGTCGATAGCGTCATCGGGGTCGACCGCGGGACCGGTCGAACCTCGGCCGCCAGGCGGTCGTCGACTTCACCATTTCCAGCCGGCTTGACGTCTCCGCATCCCTGCACGCACCCCCCCACCCGATCGCCGGCAGCGACGTGCTCCGCCAAGTCTCAGCCTTCGACTCGCCAGAGAGGTACGAGGGACCCTTCTGCGCCGCTTGACGCCGTAACTGAATACCGAATCTCCCCGCACTCTGGCCGCACTCATTCCCGAACTTATCATGCATCTCACCTCATTTTCTGAAGCGCATAGGACACGGCGCTTCCGCCTGCTCAGGCCGGTACACCCGCCTGTGTATTCCTGATCTCCACTGACTTCCGTCCACCCCGCTGGCCTCTTGCCTGGTCCAGCACAGGAGTTTCAAGTTGTCCCAACAACCACCTTTTCGGGCCCCCTTCCGGCGGATACCCCATTCGCACCCCGCCGATTCCCGCACACCACTTCTGCCCGGTGAGGGGCCAGGCCGACGCACAGCGGCCACTGGCCAGACACCGGGCTACCGCGGTAAAGCCGCATCGCGTCTTTCGCCGCGGAGCGGGTGTCCGGCAATGGTCTGCGGTCCCCTCGCGGGGAAACTGGCGATCGGTGGTCCTGCCAGCTTGTGCCACCCTTGCCCGGAGTGGCTCACCCCATTCCGCGGCCGACACCAGGATCTCCAAATCTTCGGGGCGCCTTCCGGCCTTCGCCCCGCTTGAATGATTGGGGATTCGATCTGGATCGGTTGCAGTCCGAGGCGGCACTCTCCGGCCGGCATGGCACGGTGCCCCGTTGCGAACCGGGACCCCCGCAGGCGGGCCCCGGCCCGTGCGGCGGACCTACCAGCTCCAGCGATGCGACCGCCGGCGGTGAATCCCCGCGTAAAATGTGGTTTGCTTGCGACGGCGCGAGTAAGTGAACTGGTTCCGCTGGCGACGCGCTTGCTTCGAACACCCGTAATGTTCCTGCTCGCTCTCCAGCTCCCAACGCCGATCTGAAGTTTTAACACTCATCGCTCACTCCTTTCCATAAAAACACTTTTCTGTAGACATCAGGCCTCGCGTTCGAATCCTTTTCCCGCAACACCTCCGAGGCTCCCTGTTCCTCGGGGGAGTCAGCGCGTCATGGCTGTGACGTCGCCAGTCCAGCCAACAGGCAGCTGACTTCCCCGAATAACGTTGCTGACCCCTCAGCCCGCCATCGACAGACGTTGGGCCAGTTGATCTTGTCGAGCCTCATGCCCGGTATTTGGGACTGGCCAGGCCAGTCCCCTGTTTTGTTTCTTCACACCGACTCGCCTTTGCCTGGCGGAAAATGCGTTTTCTGTTCGGCGGCAGAGCGGCGTCGAGCTGCGAGCTGCCTGCCTTCCTCGAACAGGCTGGCCACGTTGCTGTCATGCACCACGCCGGGCAGATACAGCCACACTCCCAGTTGCCGAGCCCAGATTTCTTCCAGGGCATTGCCCGCGTTGCCGCAGATGGCGATCAGCAAATCGCG
>WVZU01000009.1 GCA_011772275.1 Planctomycetales bacterium
TGAAGGCTGAGCTGCAGCGATACAAGGTCCCGGCGGGCGTCCGGCACGGCTTTGGCCAACGTGGTTCAGCCGTCCGCCAGCAGTTGGCCAACCATGGTCTCGCAGTGGGCCGACGTGTCCAGCAGGCGGATCAGCCATACAGAACGCAGTGCGCCGACCGATTCGAAGTCGCGGATATCGAAACAGGAGATGATGCTGGCCCCCACCTTGAAATTCAGATCCCCGTTGGGACTCTGCGGGCTCAGCTCGCGACATAAGGTCTGACGTAAAGACGAAAACGTCAGTCGCCAGGTGTGACGGCCACCCGGCCTGGCACTCTGCCGCCGCAAGTCCGTCGCAAAATCGCGGCATCGGTCGGGCAGAATCGCATAGCGGCTGACTTCGTGGTAGCGCTGCAGATAGGCCATCAACAGATCGACCCAGCGATTCATGCGGCGATGCACTCGCGTCAGACGGCGCGCATCGTCCTGATGGATCGCGTCGGAGTCGGCCAGGATCCGCAACGCTCGATGCCGCGCTTCCACCAGCCCGTTCAACACGTTGGACATCACCGCCACCGCATCGGCACTCTCGCGCTGCTGGTCAAAAGCCGTTACCGCAGCGGTCCAGACCCGCGCCAGGGTTTCGCTGGCGAAAACTTCTTCGATCAGGGGCCGCACCCATCGCGGGGAACAGTGGCCCCCACCGCCTGCTTCGCGCAGCTCTTTGAACGCCGTGCCCCAACGGTCCAGGCGGCATTTGGAGGCCAACCAATAGGCCTGCAGATGCTGGTCGGTTAATTGGGCAATCCCGGACCCGATCAGCAATCCGCCATGAGCGGCCACGATCGCGGCCAGCTCGACCAGGTCCTGCGCGTGCATGTCATCCGCCGGCAGGTGTTCTACGAAGTGGACCATGTCGGGCTTTCCAAGGCGTGTGGCAAAGATGGCGTGGGGACATCGGGGGCGAGATGGCCTGAAAGAGCAAACCGGATGCCACCCAAGCCGACGGCGGGGCCAGAGCGTCTGACGGGCCAGAAGACGTATCTGCGGATGACCTTACGGAAAATGCGTCAGGTCCGTTGCCCGTGGCCGCAGCGTCCCGCTGTGGTGAAAAAACAACACCAGGGCGAAAAAAACCCGCCAANNAGGGGGCGAGCCAGGCTGTGGCCCAGCACGGCGTCGTCAGCGTGTATCCCCGCAGCCATCAGACCTTGATCGTTGTGGTAGAAGTCATCGGCGGGGCCGGGCACCTGGCACGTCTTCAGATAGCCTACATGCAAGTCTTCAAACAACACGTTCTGCCCGTTGCCCGCGTGATTGCTGCTTTGGGCAAACCCCCGACGCGGACAGGGGGCATCGGCCATCAGGGGGTAATGCCCGCGCGAGCGACGCCCCAGGGAGGGGGTGTGGTAGCGGCCGTCGGAGACGTAGCCCAGGTTGTAGGCATAACTGCCCCCCATCCTGGCCAAGACTTGATCCAGTTCGTCGCCGTCGCTCTTCTCCAGCTGAACCAGCTTGCCCCACGTCGGAATTTCCGCTGCCTGTTCACGACAGGCGGTTGCCGAACTATTGCACACAAAAGTCTGGGGGTCGGTCACCAGCCCGGCTTCCAGGAGTTTGGGAGCATAGACACCGGCCACGGCCAGCTTGCCCGACTGGGGGATTTCCGGGAGGAAGCCATCGTGATATTTGCTGTGATCGTGCAGGGCGGTTCCGATTTCTCGCAGCTTGTCGTGGCAGACAGCGATTTGGCCAATGAAGTGGCTGTGCTGAATTGCCGGCAGGACCAACATCCCCAGGGCCACCACAATACCTGCCACGACGGCGAAATCCAACAAGGTCCAAGTCTGCCGACCCGCTGCAACGCTGCCTTGCGGCGGGCCCACCGCGGCCGCATCGCCAGTCGCCCGATTCGCTGGACGGCCTGCGACCACCTGCAGGCGATGCTGTTCCACATATTCACAGGTCCGTTGCGCCAAGCCGAGGGGTGGATCGAGCAACTGGCCGTCGACCCTCAACGGCTCGACACCTTTCTTCAACAACCGCAATTCCTCCTGCAAACACGTGTCTTGGGAAATCCTGCTTTCCACCTGCTGTGTTTCGGCTTCGTCCAGCGCCCCCAGCATGTAACCGACCAGTTCGTGTCGCATTACTTTTTGTATCTCCGCATCGTCTTAATTTTGTTCGGTATCCGCCCGTTCCCAGGCTTGATTCAGTTCCAACAACGCCGAATGCAAACGACTTTTCACCGTGCCAACCGGAATGCCCAGCACGTCGGCCGCTTCGCGGTACTTCAACCCCTGGTAGTAAACCAGCGCCACGGCCGCGCGCAACTTCTCCGGCAACTCTTCCACCGTACGACGTACCTTCAGCCGTTGTTCCTCGCGCTGGACCCGCGCAAGAGGGCTTTGCTCACGGCTTTCCAGCAGGTCCACCAGCGAGCCCAAATGGCCGGCGTCGCTGTCACGACCGCTGGTATCCAGGCTGACCAACCGATGCCGCCGGCTGCGCCGCTGAAGATCGATCGCCTGGTTTGTGGCGATCGCGTAAAGCCAGGGCCGGAAACGGCGGCCCTCCAGGAACTGGCCACACTTCAAATGGACCTGCAAGAACGTCCGCTGAAATGCATCCTCTGCCATTTCGGCGTTCCCCAAATAACGGCGCAAATAACTGTACAACTCGCGTTCGTAACGATGCACCAGCTGGCTGAAACTCTGACGATCCCCGGTCTCGCGATAGGCCAGCAACAGCTGCTCGTCGCTCGCGCGGCCAGGCTCACCAGACATTCGCCGGCCAGTCCCTTTCTGTTCGACAATCGCAGTCATCCTTGGTTACGTCCCCGTATGCAGCAGTGTTCAAGTTTTCTTGTCCCCCGGGCCCCGCAAACTCAGGTACCAGCGGACCTAAATCAAGCTTGAATTACTACTTAGGAGTATTTTAGCAGACTTGGCTTGAGACGAGATGACGAAAAGCGGGCCTCAACCAACAGCGGTTCATTCATTTTGGCAGGCCGCTTCTGTCGCTTTCCCACGTCAGCACTTTTANNAGGCCGCTTCTGTCGCTTTCCCACGTCAGCAGGTCAAAGCAACTCATGTACCCAAACAGATGCCACCACGGGAAAAATCTTTTCAAAAAAGCCTTGCTGATCGACCTAAACCGTTGTATCTAGAAGGCTTGAGAAAAATTGGTTCTGGCTGGCTGTTGAGCAATCTGCCTGAGCAGGCGGGCTCATTTTTGGAAGATATTTCTTTAAAGTTGCACTCCGTCGGATGATCCTGCTGATCGAAATGAATACACCGAGGCGGGGAGCGGGGTGGGCCAGCGCGGGCCAATTTTTAACGTGCTGGCTGCCAGAACGGCATGGGCCGTGACGGCCTTTCGGATGGTGTGTCATGTTGGATCGAGTCCTGGAACCGGAGGTGATGGATTCATTCGCCGAGGCGGTCGCCTATGACGCGATGGATCATGGGGCGGTCAACCGCGCCTTCGTCGCGGACCTGTGCGACTTTGGGGGCCCTGATTCGTTGCCGGGGCGGGTTTTGGACATCGGCACCGGCACGGGCCGGATCCCGATTGAGCTCTGTTTGCAGCTGGCCGGCTGCACGGTGTTGGGAATCGATTTGTCGAGCAGTATGATCGAGCTGGGCAGGCAAAATATTGTCACGGCGGGCCTGCCAGACCGTGTCGAACTGGCCTTGGCCGATGCCAAGCAACTCCCGTACGACGAGGGGCAATTCGATGTCACGATTTCTAACAGCATCGTCCATCATGTTCCCGATCCCAGGGTGGTCTTGGCCGAAGCGGTGCGTGTCACCGCGGCCGATGGCATCCTTTTTTTTCGCGATCTGCTGCGGCCACCCGACGACGCGGCCGTACGACGGCTGGTCCGGACCTACGCCGCGGCTGAGGATGAAGGGCAGCAGAGGCTTTTTGAGGACTCCTTACGAGCTTCGCTGACGTTGCTGGAAATACGCGACATCGTGGCGATGCTGGGTTACGATCCGGCCGGCGTCCAGACGACCAGCGACCGCCATTGGACGTGGGCGGCGCGGAAGTTAGCAGACAGAAGGAAGAGGGCAAACAAGTGAAAGACAGTTTTCCACCGTCCGCCCCCGACGATCCATCTCAGGGTGAGCCAGCTGCCGAGGAATTGGAGATGACGCCTCAGCAGTTGGCCGAGGCGCGGGCTTATGGGCGGATTGAGCTGACTTGTGACCTGGTCGGGCGGGCGATCGACCTGGCGTTTCTGGGGGTGCTGACCTTTCTGCTGGGCGGCCCCGCCGGCTGGCTGATCGGCTGTCTGCCCAACGGCGGCTGGCCGGAGACGGCGCGTCTGGCCCTATTGATGCTGATCATCACCAGCTTGAACGTCGGGGTCTCGTTCCCCTTGGCCTTCTACAGCGGCTTTATCGTCGAACACCAGTTCGGCCTTTCGCGGCAGTCGCTGGGGCGCTGGCTGGGGCGCTACGTGAAACGGCATCTGCTGGAGATCGTTTTTTCCGTGCTCTTGATTTGTGGCCTGTATGGGGTGATCTGGCTGTCCGGACCCTGGTGGTGGCTGGCTGCGAGCGGGGCGTTTTTTGTGGTCAGCATCGTGTTGGGACAACTGGCACCCGTGGTGATTTTTCCGTTGTTTAACAAGATCGAGCCTTTACAGCCGGGCGAGCGGACCGACGAATTGAATACCCGCCTCGCGCGACTGGCCGCGGGCACTGGACTGTCGATCGAAGGGGTGTTTCGCATCGACATGAGCGCCGACACGGTCAAAGCCAATGCGATGCTGGCCGGATTGGGCAAGACACGGCGAGTCATCCTGGGGGATAATCTTCTGAAGCAATTCAGCCCGGACGAAATCGAAGTCATTTTTGCTCATGAAATTGGCCATCATGTACACCGGCACATCCGCAAAATGATTCTGATGGGGGCTTTGTATTCCCTGGCCGGGTTCTGGATTTGTGATGGGTTGCTGTCCGCCTGGATTGGTTTTCAGGGCGAACCGGTGGACTATGCACATTTCCCAATCTTCACGCTGCCGATGTTACTGCTGATCGTGACCACGTTTGCGATGCTGACCGAGCCGCTGCAAAACGTGGTCAGCCGCTACTTCGAACGTCAGTGCGATCAATACGCTCTGCAGCGAACCGAACTACGCGATGCTTATGTCACAGCGTTCCGCAAGCTGGCCAAATTAAACAAAGATGACCCGGATCCCAATCCGGTGGAGGTTTTTTTGTTCCATAGCCATCCGCCGATCGCGCAGCGGCTGGCGATGGCGGAAGGGTAGGTGGGGTCCAGCCCGACCGGAACCAACAAACCGCGGCGCGACCAGGCTGCGGTGGCCGCGTCGGCCGGTCTGGGCACCCCAAGCCAGAAAGGATAAATCGATGGCAACCCATGCAACTCCCGACCTCTTCCAGGACGCCTTGCGGCGGCTGGACGAAGCGGCGGATTATGCCGAGATCGATCCGGAAGCGTTGGAACGGCTGAAGCATCCCAAGGCGATCATTCAGGTCTCGATTCCGGTGCGGATGGACGACGGGTCGTTGCGGATCTTTGACGCCATCCGCGTGCGGCACGACGATACGCGGGGACCGACCAAGGGTGGCATCCGCTATCACCCCGACGTGGACCTCAGCGAAGTCAAGGCGCTGGCCTTCTGGATGACCTGCAAGTGCGCGGTTGTCGGCCTGCCGTTTGGTGGCGCCAAGGGAGGCATCACGGTGAATGCCAAGGAGCTTTCCAAGCTGGAGGTGGAACGCATGAGCCGTGGTTTTGTCGAGCAGATGGCGGACTTCATCGGCCCGGAGACCGATATTCCGGCCCCCGACATGTACACCAACGCCATGGTGATGGGCTGGATGATGGACGAATATTCTACGATCCGGCGCCAGCGAACTCCGGCGGTCATCACAGGAAAACCGTTGCCGCTGGGCGGCAGCCAGGGGCGGGACGATGCCACCGGCCGCGGCGCGTACTACTGCATTAAACAACTGGAAGAAAAAACACAATGGAAGCCACACGATACCCGCGTGGCCATACAGGGGTTTGGCAACGCCGGCCAAAGCGTCGCTCATCTGCTGCACAACGATGGCTATCGCGTCGTAGGCGTCAGCGACTCGCAAGGTGGCATCTACAAGGCCGACGGCTTTGATATCCCCAGCTTGATGTACACAAAAAATGAAACCCGCCGCCTGGAAGCTGTCTATTGCGACGGCAGCGTTTGCGAAGCGGTCGATGCGGATGTGATCACCAACGAGGAACTGCTGGAACTGGATGTCGATATTCTTATCCCCGCCGCGCTGGAAAATCAGATTACCGAGGACAACGCAGCCAAAATCAAGGCGCCCATCATTGTCGAAGTGGCCAACGGACCAACCAGCAGCGAAGCGGACAAGATTTTGCAGAGCCGTAAAACGTTGATTGTGCCCGACATCCTGGCCAATGCTGGCGGCGTCACGGTCAGCTACTTTGAATGGGTCCAGAACAAGATCGGTTACTATTGGGAACTGGAAGAAGTGCAGACGCGGCTGCTGAAGATCATGTCCACCGAATTTAATCGCGTCTACGACTTGATGCAGGCAAAAGAAATCGACATGCGGACCGCCGCCTACGTACATGCCCTCGGCCGCATGGGCGCGGCACTCGAGTCCCAGGGAACCTACCGCTTCTTTAATGAAGGCCGCGCTTGACCGGGCGGCCGGGCAAAGCTGAACCAGCGACCTTGGCCAGCGACGTGGGGAAGCGACGTAGGGAAGCGGGGGAACAAGCGGCCAAGCACCAGGGCCCGAGCGAAAAAAGGCCATTTAGCCATCTCTAATGTGAAAACATATCCCGCGCGTTCCCCCGGGACCAACCGACGCGGCAGTCAAGTGGCGTCTCCGCAAACAGCCAGGTTTTCGCTCACGGGGTACTCACCTCCCCGTCACCCCTCGGCAGGTTGTCCAAAGCGCCCCGCCAACCCTGGCGGGAAGGGCCGATCCGCCTGGGCAGGATCCGCCAGGCTGTCGGTATCGCCTGTTAATTGCCCGGCCGGGAGACGGTTAGGCAGGCGACACGCATCCTCCCACAAGGAGCCGGCATGTTCCGTATTNNAGCCGGCATGTTCCGTATTCGCAAACCGACCCCAGACCAGCTGCACCGATTCCTCGACGCTCAACAACAGCTTCCCTTCAACTACCCTTACAGCCTGGTAGGCGCGACGCGTGAAGGGACGCCGTCGGGGTACGACCTGCTGCACTACCGGGTCTGCCTGGGGACGGGCCGCGCGGTGTTTGAGGCGGCTCAGGCCGCTTTGCGGGCCTGGCAGCAATTTCCGCACGACCTGGCCGATATCTACCCCGCCAACCCGCCACTGCAAACCGGCACGACGGTCGTGGTGCTGTTGCGAGCGTTAGGAATGTGGAAGCTGGCATCGTGCCGGATCGTCTATACGCTGGAAGACGGCAACCCAGACCGGCCGGGCGCCATGCAGCAGTTCGGATTCGCCTACGGCACGCTGCCAGGGCATGTCGAACGGGGTGAAGAGCGATTTGCCGTGCAGTGGGATCGGCGGGACAACTCCGTCTGGTATGACCTGAAATCGTTCTCCCGGCCAGCGACCTGGCTAGTGTGGCTGGGCAAGCCACTGGCCCGTTACTTTCAGAGACGGTTCGCGACCCAGTCCGCCCGAGCGCTGCTAAAAGTGTTAAACGATCAACAGCACCCTGCAAAAATGCCGCAGACGGCGTGATCGGGTCTTCAAGCGGATTGGGGGGGGCCCGGCAGGCAAGTAAGCAAGGACAAGGCAATCTGGTATGTATCCACAGCCGGTGATCTGCGTCACATCCAGACCGCTGGTCAAGACCTGCGGGCTGGGCACCGTGTGTCTGCTGGGCTCGATTCTGGTCATCCGGCCCGAGCTGGTCGCGGTCATTTTACTGCTGGCCGCCTTCCTGATCGTGCCGCTGGGGACTCGATTCGTCCGACGGCAGGCGAGCGGCTCGATGCCGGATCGCCTGCTGAGAACGCTTTGCCCCTGGCAGCTGGCGGCGGCCGTCTCCTTGGCCGCATCAGTCGCCGTCCCCGTCGGCTGGTGGTCCATGACGTTGGCCCTGCCGTGGATGCTGGTGACCTGGCTGATCGCCCTCTGCGGCCTGATCCATTTTGCACGACGCCCGCGGAAATTTGCAGACAGGGATCAATTGGGGATCGACGTCGCCATGGTCTTTCTTGCGATGGGCGGGACCTGGGCGGTGTGGCACCGTGGGGGCTGGTGGCCGGGTGATTTTCCGCCGGTCATTGCGCAACTGACGGCGGTACATTTTCACTACGCAGGTTTCGCGCTGCCTCTGATCGCCGGACAGGTCTCTGCGGCGGCTCGCGTGAGGGGTGCCGGGATCGTGGTTCCCGCCCTGGCGGTCAGCACGCTGCTGTTGGCCTTGGGAATCACCTTCTCTCCCGTTCTGGAGTTGTTTTCCGCATGGCTGCTGATCGGAACGGCGATTGCCGTCGGCAGCCTGCAACTGCGATTTGCGTTCCGCCAGACCCGCCCTGCGATGCTCTCCCTGTTCGCCATTAGCAGCGTGGCGTTGTTAAGCGGGATGGGGCTGGCAGGGGTTTACGCAGTGGGGGAATACCTGGGCGCGGTCGCTGCACAAGACCCTTACACGGGCGGTGCGTGGATCGACATCCCGTTGATGATCCGTCTGCACGGCGTCACGCTCTCCTGCGGATTTGCCTTGCCGGCCATGCTGGCCCTTTCGCTTCCCCCCACCCCGCCGGGGCGGTGGCCAACGGCGGCAGAGCTCAGTCCGCATCCGCAGATGACGCGCTCGCCTCTTCCTGACGATCAGCGGCCGGATCAGCGATCCCCGGCATCGACCCGCCGGCGATAATACTTCCAGCCTGGCAGGAAGAAGACGGCGGCCGATACGATGCCGAACAGCGAGATGCCAAGATCGCTGCCGTAAGCCTGCAGGACCGCCATCAC
>WVZU01000191.1:0-237 GCA_011772275.1 Planctomycetales bacterium
AGCAAACAGGTTCAACGGAGGGCATGACCAGGCTCCGTTTGCTCAGTTACCTCATGTTCAAAAAATACAAAAACTAGGCCAGCAACCGTCGCTCAGCTTTGCAGCCGGTTTTGTCCAGTAGACCGCTGATTTTGTCTTGCCTCGTGGCACTGTCGATCGATTGATGATTGACGATTGTTGATTGCTGATTTTTGAAGTGAAAGAATCAGGTTGCGTTTTCCCGACGTCGTGGTGAAC
>WVZU01000191.1:329-5423 GCA_011772275.1 Planctomycetales bacterium
GCGGTGCCATCGAAGTTCACCGACAGCTTTGGCCGGGATTGCGGAAATCCGCCTGCAAATAGGGATGCACGCACCAGCCGAATCGCCGTGGAATCGCCTTCATCGACAGGAACTTGCCTGGCGTGAAAATCGGACGGCTGATCAACGTCCTATGCATCCCAAGATTCTCAAAGATGGCATCAAGCGTCTCGTTCGCTGGTCACTTCATACTGTTCGTGACCTTCCTGGTAACATGACAGGTTTGCCCCTGGCCAGTCCGTCTGGCCAGCGGCGGTGGCCAACAAGCGGATGCACCCCAGCGGGCGAGCGGGTCGTCCATCGAAGGCGAGGTCCTTTGCGCCCGCCGGGCGACCTTTGTGGCTAACGGACTTGACCCAAACCTCCAGGTTTTTCTATGCTTCCAGCGGAATCTCAAAAATGCCCCGCATCTTTCCGGAAAGAAGTGCCACGATGACCAACGAATGCCGTCTGAGCCGGCGTGCGGGCTGGGCAGTTGGTCAGCCGATTCGCTACTTGATGCAAGAGGCGTTATCCCGCCCGGAGCTGATTTCGCTGGCGGCGGGTTTCGTGGACCAGGAGACGTTACCGCTGGAGGCGACGCAGGCGGCGGTTGACCATGTGTTGGCAGACCGGCCGCGGGCTCAGGCCGCCTTGCAATACACGTCGACGATGGGCGACGCCGTCTTGCGCGAGTTGTTGTTGGCACGCTTGGAGGCGGCGGACGGTGCGGCTTTGTCTGGTCAGGACCTGGCGATCGATCGGGTGGTGCTGACGGCGGGCAGCAATGAACTGCTGTACTTGTTGGGCGAGATCTTGCTGGACGAGTCCGACATTGTGCTGTGTCCCGCGCCCAGCTACTTCGTCTATTTGGGCGGTCTGGCCAACCTGGGTGCTCGTTCGTACGGCGTTGCCGTTGATCAGCACGGTCTGATCCCGGAGGCGTTGGAGGAGGCGCTGCAGCAGTTGGACAGTTCGGGCGAATTGCCGCGGGTCAAGGCGATTTACGTATGCACCTATCACGACAATCCCAGCAGTCTGACGTTAGCAGCCGAGCGGCGGTTGCAGATTGTGGAGACGGCCCGGCGTTACAGTCGGCACGGGACCATTTTCGTGATTGAGGACGCCGTGTATCGCGAGTTGCGTTATTTTGGGACGGACATTCCCAGTTTACTGGCAGCGGACCCCGATGGTTCGACTGTCATCCACACGAGTTCATTTTCCAAAACATTTTCACCCGGCTTGCGGGTAGGCTGGGGCATCCTGCCCACGGCGCTGGTCGAACCGTTTTGCAATCAGAAAAGCAACATCGATTTCGGTTCGCCCCATTTCACTCAGCAGGTCATGGCGGCCATTCTGCAGCTGGGTCTGTACGACCAGCATCTGGACATGTTGCGCGACAGTTATCGCCACAAGCTGGAGGCCATGGTGGGGTCGATGGAGGAGCATTTTCGGCCCTTGTCTCATGTCAGCTGGCTTCCTGCCGAGGGTGGGCTGTATGTCTGGATGCAGGTCGCAGGGGTCGATACGGGTTCGACGGGACCGCTGTTTCGCAAGGCGTTGGACGAGGGCGTGATGTACGTGCCGGGCATCCACTGCTACCCGCAGGAAGGCGAACCCGCTCGTCATGACATGATCCGGCTCAGCTTCGGCGTGCAGCCGGCCGAACGAATTCGTGCAGGAGTCGCGTCGCTGGCCCAGGCCATCGAAGAGGTCAGCCCGCTGCCGACCCCCTAAGGAAGTTTTGATGGCCATCGTCGATCGCTACCTTCTGCGTCAGTTTCTGTGGGTATTCACGATCTTTTTTTCCAGCTTTCTGGGTCTGTTCGTCGTGGCGGACAGCGTGAACAACATCGAGGAATTCAGCACCTACGGCAAGGATCACGGCGGGTTCTGNNGGTTCTGGAAGGTATTTGGCGAGTATTATTATTACCGAGGCTTTGCGTTTTTTGATCAGATCAGTCCCTTGCTGATCTTGTTGGCCGCCATGTTCACCATCGCCGCTTTCCGCCGGCACAACGAAATGACCGCTCTTTTGGCCGCGGGCATTTCGAAGTCGCGGATTGTGCGGCCGATCATCGTCGCGGCCATACTGTTTGCGATACTGGCGGTCGTGAATCGCGAAGTGGTCATCCCGTCCATACGCGAAAAATTGAACTACAAACCTCAGGACCTGCTGGGGACCACGCGGTCTTTGCAGCCGATCTACGACAACCAGACCGATGTTCTGCTGGGTGGGAAGGGCTTTCAGCGGCGCGAACAGACGATTGTCGAACCCAGTTTTAATCTGCCGCCGCAGCTGGACCGCTATGGCCGTCACGTCACCGCTCGCCAGGCCGTCTATCGCCCGCCGCAGGGCCAGCGGCCGGGCGGATATCACTTTCAGCAGTTGAAGTTTCCCAAGGGGCTGGCCGACAAGCCATCCCTGATGATGGGCCAACGTCCGATCTTGATTACGCCGCGCGATGCGGATTGGCTGCAACCGGATGAGTGCTTTGTGGTCAGCGGGGTCGCGTTCGAGCACCTTTCCGGTGGGCAAGCGTGGCGGCGGTTTTCGTCCACACCCGAGATGATCCAGGTGCTAAGCAACTCCAGCGTCCAGCACGGCGCGGATCTTCAAGTCAAGATTCACGCTCGCTTTGTCAAACCCATCCTGGACGTCACCCTCTTGTTCCTGGGATTGCCGCTGGTGCTCGCCCGGCAAACCCATAACCTGTTTGTGTCGGTCGGACTATGCGTCCTGCTGGTGCTGGCCTACATGCTTGTCATCCTGGGCTGCCATTACCTGGGCGCCAGCCTGAAGATCGGGCCGGCACTGGCGGCCTGGATTCCGCTGATGATTTTCGTGCCGCTGGCGGTCAACATGTCCGAACCGCTATGCGAATAACGCCACCGGACGACCTGTTAACGACGGAGGAAACTATCATGGCTACGGATTCGGCCAGCGACAAACCGTGGGTAGACGGCTTGACCATCGACCAGGTCTTGCAGCAAACAACGGCCCGCCGGCAAGACGCCGACTGCCTGGTCTTTCCCGCACTCAATTTCCAGCTCAGCTACCTGCAATTCAACGAACATGTCGATCGCATCGCCCGCGGCCTGATGGCGCTGGGCATCCGGCGGGGCGAGCACGTGGCTATCTGGGCGACCAACGTCCCGGAATGGGTGATCTTGCAGTTCGCCACCGCCCGGATCGGCGCGGTGCTGGTCAATATCAACCCGGCGTATCGGCCCTTCGAGCTGAAATATGTGCTGCAGCAGAGCGACGCGGTGGCCTTGTTCCTAATCGGCAGTTTCAAAAAGTCCGATTACTTCGCCATGTTGGCCGAGATCTGTCCGGAACTGGCCACGGCCACGCCGGGCGAACTGTCCAGCCAGCAGTTTCCCCAGCTGCGGCTGGTCGTCGCGATCGACCCCCAGCCGCCGGCCGGCGCGCTGGCTTGGGATCAGCTGTTGGCCCGCGCCGATGCAGTGGATGACCAGCAACTGGCGGCGCGGATCGCCGAACTGGATCCGCAGCAGCCGATCAACATTCAGTACACGTCCGGGACGACCGGTTTTCCCAAAGCGGCCACGTTAAGCCACCGCAATTTGCTCTTGAATGCCTACTACTCCGGCCAGTGCCAGCGGATGACGTCCGAGGACCGCATCTGCATCCCCGTCCCTTTCTACCACTGTTTTGGCTGCGTGTTGGGAACCCTGATGTCGGCCGTTTACGGTACGGCCATGATCGTCCCGGCAGAATCCTTCGATCCGACCGCGACCTTGGATGCCATCGAACGGGAACGGGCCACGGTGCTGTACGGCGTTCCCACGATGTTTATTGCCGAGCTGGAGGACGAGACGTTCGGGCAGCGGAACTTGAGCTCGTTGCGGACCGGGATCATGGCCGGCAGCCCCTGTCCCATCGAGATCATGCGGAAAGTAATCGATCGCATGGGCGCCCGCGAGATTACCATCGGCTACGGCCAGACCGAAGCCTCGCCCATCGTCACACAGACCCGTACCGACGATCCGCTGGAGCTGCGGGTGGAAACGGTGGGCCGCCCGATTCCGGGCGTGGAAATCAAGATTATCGATCCCAACTCCGGCCAGGAGTTGGGGGATAACCAGCAGGGAGAGTTGTGCAGTCGCGGCCACGTGGTGATGCTGGGCTATTACAAGGATCCCCAAGCGACGCGGATGGCGATCGACGAGGAGGGCTGGCTGCACTCCGGGGACCTCGCCTTGCGACAGCCCAACGGCTATTACCGCATCACCGGTCGCATCAAGGACATGGTGATTCGGGGTGGCGAGAACATCTATCCTCGCGAGATCGAAGAGTTCTTGTTCACGCATCCGGCCATCGAACAGGCCGCGGTGGTAGGAGTCCCGGACCCGAAGTACGGCGAAGAACTCTGTACCTGGATTCGCTTGAAAACGGGCAACAAGAGCCAGGAGGAAATGGCCGATCAGATTCGCCAGTATTGCCGCGACCACCTGGCTCACTATAAAGTTCCCAGGTACGTGCGGTTTGTCGACAGCTTTCCCCAAACCGTCACGGGAAAGATCCAGAAGTTCAAGATCCGCGAACAGATGATCAGCGACCTGGATCTCAAGGAGCCCGAAACGGCCTGAGGAGGGTCGGGGGCAAGCCGCCTTGGGGCGAACGGCCACAGACAGCACAAACACAGGTACCCCATGTCGACCGACCCCCTGCTGCGTGAGGCCCTTGATCAGTTCCAACAGTGGCTGGACGACGCCCGCGGCAGTCCGCTGGAAGAACCGACCGCCATGACACTGGCCACGGCCGACCCCCACGGCCGGCCGTCGGCACGGATCGTACTGCTGCGCCACGTCGACCAGCGTGGTTTCGTCTTCTACACCAATTCGCTCAGCGCCAAAGGCCGCCAGCTGGCCGCCAACCCCCAAGCCGCCCTCTGTTTCTACTGGGACCCGCTGAGTCGCCAGGTGCGCGTCGAGGGCGGGGTGGAGCCATTTGACGACGCCGAACTGGACGCTTACTGGTCACAGCGCCCCCGCGAGAACTGCCTCAGCGCCTGGGCTTCGCTGCAGTCGGAAACGTTGGACGAGCGAGCGACGTTAGAGCGGCGTTTT
>WVZU01000191.1:5453-8411 GCA_011772275.1 Planctomycetales bacterium
TGGCTGGGCTACCGGGTCGTCCCCCGGCGGATCGAATTCTGGACAGGCCGCCAGGCTCGGATGCACGAACGGCTGGTCTACGAAAGCTGCCCTCATGGCTGGGCTGCCAAGCTGCTCTACCCCTGAAGGCGAACAACCCGTAAACCGCCACGTCCGGCCGCCTGGCAGCGACTGCAAAGCAAACCGCAGCCGACATGTCGCTCGAAAATCATCCGCCAGGTACAATCCAGATATTCCGATCCTTGCCAACCTTACCATGACGGACCAGGTGTTGCGGCGATGCAGTTTGAGGATTTCGAGCAGGAGCAAGCGTTTCGCCAAGCGTGGGAGTCGGTCCGCATTGCACGACCGGTTCATTATTCGCTGTTCACGTTCGGCGAAAGCGTCTTGCCGTACTTCCTGGTCTGTGAAGACCGTCAAGAGGATGCACCGGTAAGCGTCACGCAGGGGGACGTGCGCATCAAGCGCCCCATGATCATCACCCCCAACAACGCTCGACCCGAATTCCAGAATTTTTTCGAGCATCCTGAGGAGGAGGGTGTCGCCGAATTCCTGCTCGCCCGTTCGGCCAGCTTTTCGAACCTCAAATTGGTCAACCAGCGCGGGGCTCGACGTTCCGTCTCGTCCAGCATGCAGGCCACCATTGACAATCTGAACCGCAAGCTGGACGAGGAGGAGGAAGATCAGGTCGCCATCCTCACGGCCCCCGCCCAACTGGCGGGAATTGCGGTTCTGCGTTATGCGGCCGAGCGGATCTGGCGCAGCGCGCCGGACAATATCCAGGAACTGCGGGAACGGGGTTTTCTTCCGTAGTACTAAGGCTGCAGCTGGTATTTTCCTTCGGCAAATTCCTGGTGGCAGGCGTTACACTTCTGCAACAGTGCACGGTACTGCTTGCTGGCAGACGGGTAATCTCGATCGCGAGCGGTGTGGTACAGCTGGCCAGACAGCTGCCGCACCGCGACGCTCAGCTCGTTCCACCGAGCACCCTCCTCCTCCGGCGTACGCAGCAGCAGCAGATTGCCGCTTTCGGCCAGCATCAAGGACGCGGCCTTGATCGGTTTCCAGCCCTTTTTGTCCGCCGGCTCGGCAGCCAGATGCTGTCGCAACAACTTGTAATTCGGCTCGAAAACATACTCCATAAACTGGTGCATGCTCTCCACCACCGGTTCCAGCGACGGCCCGGCCGGCTCGGCCGCCCCCACCGGCTGATCCTCCTCTCCCAGCGGCCCCAGGCCGATCCCCCAGCCGAACACCAACAGCCCAATGGCCACGACAACTCCCCAACGGCTCACAAACTGCATCAGCAAGTCCCTCCCAAAGATGAAAAACAAGAAGTCCAACAACCAAGCTCCCGCTGCTCTTTCTCCCCCGCTCCCCTGACTTCCTCCCCCTCTCCCTTTCCCCCTCACTCCGCTGCCAGATTGACGCAGACGAGTTCTTGATCGTTTCGAGCGAACATGGCGCGGTGGGCGAACGCGGGGTGGCTCCACACCACGTCACGCCCAAAGGCCTCGCCGGTCGGTTCCAGCACGTGAAACCGATCCAGCTCGTCATAACCCTCTGCCGTCAGTCGTGCCAGGATCAGGTCGCCCGATTCGCTGAACAGAAAGAAGCGATCGCGGTTTTTGACCAGAAACGCCGTGCCATGCCCGGCTCGTCGAGCACCGGTGGTGGGCTGGTAGGTTTCCCAGAGACGCGTGCCGTCATCGATTCGAGCGGCCACGAGGGCACCGGAGCGACAGTCGGCGCCGTAAATCACTCCATCTTCTAAAAAAGGCGTGCTGTTGGCACAGTAGACGGCCATTTTTGTCCTCCCACGCCAGACAACCTCGGCCGCGGGCCTTTCTCGGTCCAGCTTCATCAAGGCGCCCACGTTGCCGATACCGCTGGCAAACAGGTAATCGCCCAGCAACCGCGGCGCCGCGATGGACATCGAGTAGTCGGGTTTCAGCGGGATCGACCAATAGACTTTTCCGCTGAGTGGATCCAGGGAGTTCACCGCATCAGGATGCCAGATCAGCAACTGTTTGCAGCCCGCATGCTGGATCATCGTGGGCGGGCAGTATCCCGGTTCGCCGGCCGATAACGCGCGCCACACTTCACGGCCGTCCCGTTTGTCGAACGCCACCGCCACGCTGCCCTCGCCACCGACCACACAGTACAGATAATCGCCATCGACGAGGGGGTGAGCGGCAAAGCCCCAGATGGGCGTCTCCACCTCGTAATCCTCAGTAAAATTTCGGCTCCACAGCAACTTCCCGTCGGCGACACGCAAGCACCGCAAGTGGCCCTCGGTGCCC
The DNA here is from genome assembly GCA_011772275.1 of Planctomycetales bacterium. Taxonomy (GTDB): domain Bacteria; phylum Planctomycetota; class Planctomycetia; order Pirellulales; family UBA7805; genus CS4-C045. Next base: position 7,757 of record WVZU01000191.1, read on the forward strand.
AGGGTGTAGACCCGCTGGCCATCGACCGTCGGCGTGCAGCGGGGCCCGGAGGGATAAGACACGCCATAGGCGCACGCGTACTCGTGCTTCCACAATGTCCGTCCTGTGGCGGCATCCAGACACAGCAGGCGCTCCCGCCCCTGCAGCTTGACACGACTGCCGGGATTGTTCTTGATCGATCCGGAGTCGAGCAAATAGTCGAACAGGAAAACTTTGCCGGCGGCCACGGCCGGACCGGCGTAACCGAGCTGGACGGGCACGCGCCATTTGACGGACAACCCCTCCTCGGGAAACCGCTCCAGCAAACCGGTCTCGCGCCACACGCTATCCCTCCGCGGACCCAGCCATCCGGGCCAGTCATCGGCCATGCCGACTGAGGGAACCATCCCGCTTACCAACACCAGCAGCACGAGAAATCTCATCCGAGGGATCTCCTGGCCAATCAAGGGAAAGCAGTGCCAAGGGGTTTCCGCGGCGGCGGATCCGGGACAGGCACGTTTTTCGTCCGGACGGCCAGTGCGACCATGAAGTTACCGGTGACGAAAAACAAACCAGACCCCAGTCGCCCCAAATCGGGCATTCTCTGTGGCACAAAGAAATTGTGTACTCGTTTGGTAACGTTGTCAAAGCGCCCGGCCAGCTTCCTTTTCGGCAA
>WVZU01000191.1:8552-10395 GCA_011772275.1 Planctomycetales bacterium
GCACGGTGCATCGGCTGGTGCAGTTTTTAAACGCCGCACCGATCGCGGAAATTGATCCTGAACCCTTCTACATCTACAACTTTCCGGGTTCGATGGAAATCACCGCCCTGTTTCGACCGCACATCGAAATTGAAGACGGGTTGGTAAAAACGGTCGACCTGCCCAACAACACGTTTTTCTGCTCGGAAGCGGAAAACCTGGTGTTGTTTATTGGCAAGGAACCGAACATGCACTGGCGGACCTTCGGGGATTGCGTCTTTCAGCTGGCACGGAAGACGGGAATCCGTCGCATTCTGTTCGTGGGTTCCTTTGGCGGCGCGGTCCCCCACACGCGCGAACCGCGACTCTACGTCACCTGTTCCGACCGGGACATGCTGCCGCAAATGGAAAAGTACGGTGTCCGCCGCAGCGGGTACGAAGGGCCCGGTTCTTTTACCAGTTACTTGATGAGCCGAGCGACGCCGGAAGGCTTTGAAATGGTATCCCTGGTCGCAGAAATTCCAGGGTATTTACAAGGGGCCAATCCCTCCAGCATCGAAGCAGTCACGCGCCGGCTGGCCAAAATTCTCCAAGTGCCGCTCGACCTCGATACCCTTCGCAACGCCAGCACGAAGTGGGAACTGGAAGTCTCCAGTGCCATCGAAGAAAGTGACGAATTGGCCGAAAAAGTCCGCCAGCTGGAAGACATGTACGACAACGAACTGCTGGATGAAGACGGCGATTCGTGAACTTTCTTTTGCCGCGGCAACTAAACCGCCCCGCCCTGAGCCCTGCCTGATCGTCAGCGACACTTCGCGGAGCCGGCCAGCGTGCTGATCGACACCACCTGCTGGGCGGGAGCCAGCTTGGGGACACTTGCACAACCTGCCTGGCCCGAATTTTTCACCAGCGCTCTTTCGCGCGACGGCCACGCCTTTTCCTGACCGCGTCCAACGGGGCCCTTGGGGGACCAGGCCTTTTGGCCGCATGAGAAGGCGGCCCGTCTCTAGATGGATCTGGGAACCTGCCCGGCGCGGGCAGCCAGGAACAGCAGCCGCGGTTCGCAGGCCGAACCGCGCCCCTTGAAGGATAAACCCTCCGGCCGCAAAACGTCAGCGTGTGGCACTCCGCCAGCCGCTATCCGTTTCCTCGGGTAACCGATAGCCCCAACACCGCGTGTAATGGCGAATCGGTCCTGCGACCGCCGATGACGAGGTGGCCCGCGTCAAGACGGGCGGTGACACAGAAGCTGGCGGAAAGTAGCGCCCCGCCTGCGGTACGATATAGCCACCCAACTGGGGGCCACAGCCTCCCACACCTCAGCCGCCAGATGACACGGCGGGCAGGAACATCAGAAAAATAAAGGTACAGGCTGCCAAAAGAATGAATCGCATAACGTTCCTCCTTGAACGTGAAATTCCCTGCAGAAGCTAGCAACTGTGCACAATCCGTACCAAACCGGTCGACGGCGACCACCAACAGGACCAGTCCGGTCGCAGAGGATCATGCCGTTCGCTTTCCGCCATCTTTCCCGCTGCGGTCGTTCCCGACATCTTGTAAATTTCGCTCACGATTGAAAGACTTACATGGCCCCCTGGCGATTTTTCAGCCCGAAAACCTCACTTTGCCCGCGAAAGCGAAGCTGGGCTCAACCCTTTGGCGAGCCACCAAGGGCCGAAATTCTGAGCAAGTTTCGTTACGGGAAAATGGAACTCGGCCAGCCCGCCAGCCGTCTGTCCCGCCGGGCCGGCAGCGTGCCCGGCCGGCCGGCGTGGAAATGCGGGGCCGTTACCACGCCGTCTCCGGCAATGAAGGCTGACTTCTGTAGCCGGCCTCTTCGAGGCCGGGGGGGAACCACCGAGGA
>WVZU01000191.1:10442-10659 GCA_011772275.1 Planctomycetales bacterium
CACCGGACTTTTAGGCCCCGACCTTTGAACCCCCAAACCTGACCAAAGCATCCTGTCGATCCTGTTTATCCTGTCAAAAATCAGCAAACGAGGACAACCGGGAACAACGGACTTTTCATACCGGGCCAGTGGCCTCCATGTGCAAACAAATTTTTTTACAGAAGTTTCGCTTTGCCATGAGCGGCAAGGCGCTAGCCGCCGGTAGGTTTGTGTGACG
>WVZU01000296.1:0-1708 GCA_011772275.1 Planctomycetales bacterium
TGCCCTGGCCGAATACGCCTTCCACGTCAACCAGACCGCCCAAAATATCGGCGCTCGACGGCTCTACACCATCATGGAACGGCTGCTGGAAGAACTCTCTTTCGAGGCACCCGAAATGAAGATGGGCCAGGTCACCATCAATGCCGCCTACGTCAAGCAACGCCTGGAATCGGTCAGCCAGGATGAAGACCTTAGTAAGTTCATTCTCTGACCGGGCCCCATCCGCCGCACGCGGCGGGCAGACTGCTTGGCCCGACAAGCGGCTTATCCCCCGATGCGATTCCAAAGATCGCCTCGCGCCTGCCTCGCCAGCAACCTGCGGCTACCCTCTTGCCGGGGGCTCGGACGGAAACGCCTCTTCGGCATGGCAACAAACTCTGCAAAATGACTGCCCAGGGTCCCGCGGTACTCCGGCGGTGGAACCAAGGCTGCGTCGGCAGGCAGTCCCACCCCTGCCCTGCGTTTCCTCCCAGCCGTCGGACAGCGGCCCGCTGTCAACATCCGCGATGCCAGTTTCTGGTCCGCCACCGCCGGCGTATAATCCGCTTGACCGTTAAACCTGTGGCGAACTTGCCCTCACCGGGCCGATGTTGCCTAAAGCTGTCGTCCGCTGAACGGGTGGCAAGTTTTGTGTTTCGGTCTGCGTCCAGCAAATGAGTATTTCCATGCGAGTTTCCTCCCGGTTCATGATGGCCATGCTGCTGGGCGCTGGCGGACTGGTCCTGGACCTCTGTTCTGCCGCCGAACCTTGGCCCCTTCCCCCGGTCTGGGAAAAGATGGCATGGGCGGATACCGACCGGCCCGACATACCCGCCGGGAAGCCGGATGAAGTCTCCTTGGCCAGCGGGGCGATTCGCTTGATCGTGCCCCCTGGCTGGCACGTGACGGAAATACCCACCGGGCGCGAAATGCGGATCTGGATCACGCCCGAACCGCTGGTCCAGCAGCGGTCCGACCGAGGCGGTGTCTGGGTGACCTTTCATTGGCGAGGACGCATGTTGGGGGACGACCAGCTGCGGGCCTGGCTGTCTGGACGAAGGCCAGAATCGCCGGTGGAAGGCCCGCAGGAGCAGGAACTGCGGTCGGTCGAGATTGCCGGACGGTCCGGCTGGACCACATCCTATGCTCAGCAAGAACAACAGGTGGTGCATTTTCTGGTCGGCTTGCAGACCGGTGTCTTTGAACTTGCCGCCATGGCACCGCCCGCAGAATTTGCCAGCCGGCAGCAGGAGGCCCTGCGACTCCTCGAAACGCTTCACTTGAACGCTCCGCAACTGTCCAGGCCGGCTGTCGATGCCCAGATTGCCCACGCCGTGCCAGCCATCGGGCTGTGGAAAAGCCTCCGCGGGCAACTGCGCCTGGATGACCAGGGGCGTGTCGCGGTGCTGTTTGACCAGCGCAACGGTTATCCGCTGGACGAAGCGGGACGGCTCCGCTACGCTCAACCTGTCAAAAGCCTCCAAGGTAGCTACCAGGCGAACGCCGACGTGCTGCTGGTCACTTGGGACGACGGTAGCCGCACCAACTACCGCTGGGCCATTGAGGACGGCCAACTGCTGTTGACCGATCATCACGGCCGGGTCAGCCAATTGAATCGCTTGCTGGAATAGCTCAAACTATGGACAGCACCCAAATAAGCAAAGCCCAGGCGCAACGGATCGGGTGCAAGAACAGGTTTGGTGGTAGTGGGCTTCTGTGCAGCCAGCCT